>JAFAJB010000034.1 GCA_019236395.1 Cupriavidus sp. | reverse complement strand
GCGTAGCGGTCGCGCATGGGGAGATGAGGTTGCAGGCTGCGCCACCGTGCACCGGTGCACTCGATGTTTGGCATCCCGAGCGCACAATAAACGACGCCGCTGGAGAAAAGATGCCACATGTGCCAATAGCCGCTGGTCGTGCCCATTACGGTGATCCCCTCGAGTTCTGAAATCCTGCGCCGGGGCGCACTGCTTTCGATATTACTGAGGGCGGCAGCGAGTGGAAACCCGCAGATGGTATCAATATGTACCGCGCGCCTGTCTACGCACACCATATAGCAAAACCGGCGCCTGAGCGCCGGTTTTCGTTTGACAGGGCAGTAGCTTACTGAATCTTCGCCTTGTCCTTGAGCGACTTCATCATCGCCTGGAACTGCTCACGCTGCCAGGACTGGTCGCCCATCAGCATCTGCTGAAGCTGAGGCTTCACTTCCTCGAACGTCGGGATCTTTGCATCGCGCGTATCCACCAGCTCGATGATGTGCCAGCCGAACTGGGTCTTGACCGGCGTATCGGTCATCTGACCCTTCTTCAGGTTGACCATGGCGGCCGAGAACTCGGGCACGTAGCTGTTGCTGTTGGCCCAGTCCAGATCGCCACCGTTGACCGCGGAGCCGGTGTCCTTCGACGATGCCTTGGCTACGTCCTCGAACTTGGCGCCGGCCTTGATCTTGGCGATCAGTGCCTTGGCATCCGATTCCTTCTCCACGAGGATGTGGCGGACGTGGTATTCCTTGCCGGTGCCGAACTGGGACTTGATCTTGTCATACTGCTTGCGCAGTTCCTCATCGCTGGCGCCATGGGTCCGCACGTAGTCTTCGAAGACCGCGCCGGCCAGCACGTTCAGGCGAGCCTGTTCCAGCTGTTCCTGCACGTCGTCGCGCTGCGTGATGCCGCGCTTGTTGGCTTCCTGCAGCAGCAGTTCCCGGTCGATCAGCATATTGCGCGCACGGTCGCGCAGCTCGGGTGTTTCGGGCTGGCCGGTGCCGGCGATCAGCTTGTCCACCTTGGCCGACGGGATCGGCTTGCCATTCACAACGGCGGCATTCTGGGCGAATGCGGGCAGGCTGCCAGCAGCAAGCACAGCCGCCAGGCTGAACGAGAGGACGGAGGTCTTCATGGGGTCAGGTCTGAGAGTTGCGAGTAGCGTCGCGAGATGCTTCGCGTGATTGATATTCTTGGTCGGTGTAGGCGCTGACAGCCAGCGCATGTATTTGCGAGGGGAACAGATCGCGCAGCGCATCATACACCATGCGGTGGCGTGCCACGCGAGAATGGCCGCCGAACAGCTCGCTGACGATCAGTACGTTGTAGTGTCCCCCACCGGAAGCCGCACCGGCGTGGCCGGCATGGGCCGCGCTGTCGTCCTGCACGGCCAGGCGGGAGGGGGCGAGCGCCGCACGCAGCAGCGTCTCGATGGTGGCGGGATCGGCTGCCATCCGGGTTCCTTCAAAAACGTTGAATTTGCTGGGTCCGCTCACTCGGACGGGGTTTCCTGGATATGGCGCGACAGCCAGATGCTCTGCACGACGATGAACACGATCATCAGGCCCATGCTGCCGAAAAGCTTGAAATTGACCCAGGTGTCGGTCGAGAACTGGTAAGCAACGTACAGGTTGAGCACGCCCATCACCGTGAAGAAGCCGGCCCAAGCGGCATTGAGGCGGCCCCACATCGGCTCGGGGAGCGTGACCTGCTTTTCCATCATGGCGCGGATCAGGTTCTTGCGCCATCCGATGACCGACCCGATCAGCGTGACCGCAAACAGCCAGTACAGCACGGTCGGCTTCCATTTGATGAAGGTCTCGTTGTGCAGCAGGATCGTGGCCCCGCCGAAGACGCCGATGATCAGCAGGCTAATCCATTGCATCGGCTCCACCTTGCCGTGCCGGAAGCGGACCCAGGCAATCTGGAACACCGTTGCGCCGATGGCCACGGCCGTTGCGGGATAGATGCCAAACAGCTTGAAGGCGATGAAAAACAGGATGACCGGAAACAGGTCGAAAAGAAATTTCATGCGGACGATGTCAGGTTGGCGGGGCCGGCTTATCAGGCTGGCCCGCAGGCGATCCGCCAGGCGGATCGGTCTTGCGCCCGGTGTGCGGGTGTCATCACCCGCGGTCGGCCGGATCGCGATCGTCGAATTTTAGCGCAGCCGAGTTGATGCAATACCGCAGACCGGTCGGCGCGGGGCCATCCTCGAAAACATGGCCAAGATGGCTGCCGCATTCCTTGCAGCGGACCTCGACACGCGTCATGCCATGGCTATGGTCGACATGCTCGGCGATCACTTCGCCATTGATCGGCCGGAAGTAGCTTGGCCAGCCGCAGCCCGCGTCGAACTTGGTGGACGACTCAAATAGCGGCGTGCCGCACCCCACGCAGTGGTAGATGCCCTGGTCCCAGTGGTCCCAGTAGCGCCCCGTGAACGGACGCTCGGTGGCGGCCTCCCGCGTGACGCGGTACTCGATGTCGGACAACTCGTTACGCCATTCGGCGTCGGTCTTGGTGGTGGTCATGGTCAGTTTTCCTTGGCAGGGGCGTTTGCCCGGATTACGACGAGCAGCTTACCTCGAGGCCCGATGCCCAGTCAGGTGGCAGCGCCGCGTAGTGCTCGGCTTCAGGCTGTTCGTCGAATGGCTTCGACAGCACAGCCAGCAGGCGGTCCACTTCCGAAAAGTCCTTCTCGCGAGCCGCGCGGATCGCGGTTTCCGCCAGATGGTTACGCAACACGTATTTCGGGTTCACGGCCAGCATGGACGTTGCGCGTTGCGCATCGTCCGAGTGCTCGGCCTGGAGCCGGGCGCGGTACTCGGCCGCCCATACGTCCCAGGCCGCACGGTCGAGGAACAGGTCCCGTACCGGTGCGTCTAGCGCGCCATCGTGCGACG
>JAFAJB010000256.1 GCA_019236395.1 Cupriavidus sp. | reverse complement strand
GTGCCGCGACCTGTCCAGCGTCGTGCGCCAGTTCCGCAACGAGTTGATCGATATCCGCTGGGTGCCGGACGTG
Source organism: Cupriavidus sp. (assembly GCA_019236395.1). Lineage (GTDB taxonomy): Bacteria > Pseudomonadota > Gammaproteobacteria > Burkholderiales > Burkholderiaceae > Cupriavidus. The sequence goes on along the minus strand of JAFAJB010000256.1, from coordinate 18,570 downwards.
TCATCTGTCGAACTGCTGGGCCACCGTTTCAGCGAGTTCATGGGTTTGCCCGTCATCGACCTGAATGCCCCGCCCGTATCCGGAATCACCGGGCTGCTCAAGGCCAGCTTCGATCGTGCCTTCTCGTGCGCCGTGCTGATCGGCCTGAGCCCGTTGCTGCTTGTGATCGCCGTGCTGGTGAAACTGTCGTCGCCAGGCCCGGTGCTGTTCCGACAGCAGCGGCTGGGGATCGACGGCCACCCGTTCGACGTGTTCAAGTTCCGCACCATGCGCGTGCACCTGGACGCTGGCGTGACCCAGGCCGTGCCTGGCGACGCGCGCGTGACACGCATCGGCGCGTTCCTGCGGCGTACCAGCCTGGACGAGCTGCCGCAATTCATCAACGTGCTGCGTGGCGAGATGTCGGTGGTTGGCCCGCGCCCGCACGCGATGGAACACAACGAACTCTACAAGGAACTGATCGACCGCTACATGCTGCGCCACCGCGTCAAGCCGGGCATCACCGGCTGGGCGCAGATCAACGGCCTGCGCGGGCAGACGGACACGATCGAGAAGATGCGCAAGCGCATCGAGTTCGACATCTACTACATCCAGCACTGGTCGTTCCAGCTCGACCTTCGCATCATCCTGCGCACCGCGCTGCACGGCTGGACTGGCGCCTCCGCGTACTGAGGCAAGACTGAGGCAAGACTGAGGCCGTGGGCACCGCAACGCGCGCGGTTTGGTGCGAAATCGCACCGAGCAGACCGCGCGAAACCCGTTGCAATGGAGCCCGTCAATGCACAACGCAAACGGAGATCACGAATGAAAGCAACCATCCGCAATATCCTGGGCGAAGTGGCCCGGCTTGATGTGCCTCTGGCTTCCCTGGCCGACAACGACGACCTCTATGCGGCAGGGCTTTCGTCGCTGGCCACCGTGCACGTGATGCTGGCGCTGGAGAACGCCTTCGATATCGAAATCCCGGATCAGATGCTTACGCGACAGCTATTCCGCAGCGTTGACTCGCTCGCCGCGGCCGTGGAAACCATTCGCCAACAGCAGGAGGCAGCATGAACACCGGAGCCAAGGTCACGCTGGCGCATGCCAATCCCGATACCGGCGCTGCCATGGCCGGCGATGCATTGCTGGCTGCCGCGCGTGAGGCGGCAACGGTCGCGCAGCGATTCGCCGATGCGGTCGACCAGGAAGCGCGCTTCCCGCATGAGGCTTTCGAGGTCCTGCGCGTGCAGGGTTTGCTCGGCGCTATGGTACCCGCCGTGCTCGGCGGCAGCGGCGCGCCGCTGGGCACCGTGGCGGCAATCTGCAAGGTGCTGGGCGAGGCGTGCGCCTCCACGGCCATGATTTACGCGATGCACCAGATCCAGGTGGCATGCATGCTCGATCACGGGGCCGGAAGCCCGTGGCACCAGCAGATGCTCGCGCGCCTGGCCAGCGAACAGTTGCTGCTGGCATCCGCGACGTCCGAAGAAGCAATCGGCGGTGCGCTGCGCAGCAGCGGCTGCGCCGTCAACGTGGAGGGCGACCGTTTCCATGTGCTGAAGATGGCGCCGACGATCTCCTACGGCGCCCATGCCGACGCCATCATGATCACCGCGCGCCGGCATGCCGATGCCTCGCCGTCGGACCAGGTGCTGGTCTGCGCGCTGAAGGGCGACTACACGCTGCAGAACCAGACCGCGTGGGACACGCTCGGCATGCGTGGCACCTGCAGCAATGGCTTCCGGCTGGAAGCCACCGGGCAGGTGGACCAGGTGCTGCCGGTACCGTTCGGCGAGATTGCGGACGCCACCATGACGCCGGTCTCGCACATCCTGTGGAGCTCGCTGTGGCTCGGTGTTGCCAGCGATGCGGTGTCGCGCGCCAAGACGTTCTTCCAGGGCCAGGCACGCGCACGTCCGGGACAGTTGCCGCCGTCCGCGCCGCGCGTGTCGGAAGCGGTCAGCATGCTGCAGATGATGGAAGGACGCGTGGACCTGGCACTGGCGCATCAGCGCAGCCGCCATGCGGGCGCGTCCGTCTCGGCCGCGTTCGCGCTGGCCGCCGAGATGAACGGCCTGAAGACGGCCATGTCCACGATGGCGCTTGATGTCGTGCAGCAGGCACTGCTGGTGTGCGGCATGGCCGGCTACAAGCACGGCACGCCGTTCAGCCTGGGACGCCATCTGCGTGACCTCTGGTCGGCGCCGCTGATGATCAACAACGACCGTATCCAGACCAACACAGCCAACCTGCTGCTGGCCGACCGTTCCTGAAGGAGGCATCCATGGATGCACACGCGCTTACAGAGGCTCGTCCGGTCGGTGGCGCCGGTGCGCCGGCCGGCACGGCCGCGCTGCCGCCTACGTATCTCGAATCGCTGCTGGCCGCCGGGCTGCTCATCGAAACCGGTGTGCGAGGCGTGTATGGCCGCAGCGCCGTATTCGAAGGCATCGCCGATGCCCTGAACACCGCCATCACCCGGATCGGCGCGGACCAGCAGGCCGAAGTGCTGCGCTTTCCGCCAGCCATGGGCCAGACGGACTTCGAGACGAGCGAGTACCTCAAGAGCTTCCCGCAACTGGCCGGCACGATCCACAGCTTCTGCGGCGACGAGCGCGGACATCGCCGCCTGCTGGCGAGGCTCGAGGACAAGGAAGACTGGACCGACCAGCAGCAGCCCACGGGCGTCGTCCTGACGCCTGCGGCCTGCTATCCGATCTATCCGGTCATCGCGAAACGTGGCCCGTTGCCGGAAGCGGGCAAGGTGGTCGACGTGCTGTCGTACTGCTACCGGCACGAGCCATCGCTGGAGCCGACACGCATGCAGCTGTTCCGCCAGCGCGAGTACGTCTGCCTTGGTTCTCCGGAGCGCATCGTGGCGTTCCGCCAGCTGTGGATGGAGCGCGGACAGCAACTGGGCCGCGATCTGCAGCTTCCGCTGGAGGTGGACGTCGCCAACGATCCGTTCTTCGGCCGTGGCGGCAAGATCGTGGCCGACAGCCAGCGCGAGCTGAAACTCAAGTTCGAGCTGCTGATTCCTGTCAACGACGGCGCCCCGCCCACGGCCTGCATGAGTTTCAACTACCACATCGACCACTTCGGCGCGCTCTGGCATATCGGGCTGGCCGATGGCGGCACCGCACACACGGGGTGTGTCGGCTTCGGCATCGAGCGGCTGGTGCTGGCGCTGCTGAAGCACCATGGACTCGATCCCGCCCAATGGCCACAAGCAGTAAAGGAAACGCTCGGAGGCGTGTAAATGTACGGGGATGGCAAGGTGCGCACGCGCGGCGGGGCCTATGCGCTGCACGGGGGAAACCCCGTGTGGTCGCACGCCAACCGCCATATCGACCTGTGGGTCGAACTGTTGCATGGCTGGGAACTTGAACCCATTGCGGCATTGCCATTCACCGTCACGCAGGATTTCGAGGGCGACCAGTTCACCTCGTCGAACATTCCGTGTGCCGACCTGGAACTGCTCTATGGCATCGTGAAGGACGAGCTTTCGACATACGGGCGGCTCGAAGCCCACGTGGCCGCGCAGACCACCCGTGGCAATGTGGTGCTGCTGGAGGTCGACAACTACCAGTTGCCGCAGCCAGCGGGCGCCTACCGCCGGCAGCATGCCCGCTCGTGCATCGCGATCGATGTGCTGGTGCCGGAGGCCACCGCGGTCGGCTACTACCACCACGACGGCTATCACACGGCAAGTGGCGACGACTATGCGTCCATCTTCCGAACACCTGATGGCGATACGTCATGGGGCGCGGCGTCATTCCCGCAGGTGGAGGTGGTGCGGCGCCGCTTCGCCGCGCAGGCGGACGACGCGCTGCTGCGGGCGTCGATGGACCGGCTGCGCAGCCATCTGGCACGGCGCCCGCACGAGAATCCGATCAAGGCGTTTCGCGCCGCGTTTCCGGCGCATCTCGAGCAACTGATGGCGCGCGGCGAGCCGAACTTCCAGGTTTATGCCGCCACCGTGCTGCGTCAGCTCGGCGCCAACTTCGAACTGCTGGGCCGCTACGTGCGCTGGCTGGTGATGAACGGTCAGACGCTGCCCGACACCGTGGCCGAAGCCTGCTACACGATGGCTTCCGAGGCGATGGTGATGCAGTTCCGGCTGATGCGTGCCGTGATCAGCCACAAGCCGGACGGGTGCCAGGATTGCCTGGAGCAGCTGGAGGCGGCTTACGAGGGCACGGTCCCGGCGCTTGCGTCGTACTTCGGAGAGACCGTGACATGACCGCGCGCGATCCGGAACCGGCCCTGCAACCCGCCTTGCGTCGTGGCGTGGCCGTGGGCAATGCCCGGCTCGAAGGTGACTGGATGCTGCTGGAGACGTTCGCCAACGCCGCCGCGCATCCTGGCGAGCTATCCAGGGACGGACACTGGCTGCCGGCGCCCGTGCCGGGCACGGTGGCGAGCGCATTGCGGGCCGCAGGCCGCTGGGACGAAACCGCGCCACCGCCATTGCATCAGCACGACTACTGGTACCGGTTGCAGTTCCCGGGCAGCGGACGCCGGCTGCTGCGCTTCAACGGCCTGGCCACGCTGGCCGAGGTCTGGCTCAACGGCGTGAAGGTGCTTTCCACGCGGCATATGTTCACCGCGCATCAGGTGGAAGCGGAACTGGCCGGCGACAACGTGCTGCACATCTGCTTTCGCGCGCTGCACCCGTGGTTGCGTACGCAGCGCGGGCCGGTGCGCTGGAAGCCGCGCATGATCGTTCCGCCGACGCTGCGCGCGGTGCGCACCACGCTGCTGGGCCATATGCCCGGCTGGTGTCCGCCCGTTCATGCGGTGGGTCCGTGGCGCGATATCGAATTGCTCGACCCGACTGGCACTGGCATGACGCACGGCGTGCGCGCCGAACTGTCGAGCCATCTCGATGGTCAGGACGGCGTGGTGCTGCTGCAACTCCATTATCCCGGGGCGGCCCCCGAGCGGGGCACGTTCTCGGCGATCGGCCCCGATCACGCCAACTGGCACGGCGAGCTGCGCCGTATCGACTCGCACACGCTGGCCGGCACGCTACGGGTGACGCAGGCGCAGCGCTGGTGGCCGCACACGCATGGCGATCCCGTGCTGTATCGCATCGATGCCGATGTCGGCGGGCATGTCATCGCCTGCGGCCACACGGGCTTCCGCACGATCACGGAGGATCGCGACGGCGAGCCGGGCGTGTTCGCGCTGCGCGTCAACGGCGAACGGGTGTTCTGTCGCGGGGCCTGTGTATCGAGCCACGACCTGCCGGGCCTGGCCGATACCGACGAGGCCGTGGCACGCTGGCTGCACCTTGCACGCGATGCCGGCGCGAACATGGTCCGCGTCAGTGGTGTCACCTGCTACCCCGGCGAGGCGTTCTATCGGCAGTGCGATGCGCTGGGCCTGATGGTGTGGCAGGACTTCATGTTCGCCAATTTCGACTATGGCAGCGAGACCAGCGCCAGTCGGGCGCTGATGGATGATGCAGCGCGCGAGGTGGTGCAATGGCTGACGTCCACGCGCGCCCACGCGAGCCTGGCGGTATTGTGCGGCGGCAGCGAGGCCGAGCAGCAGGCCGCCATGATGGGCGCACCGCGCAACGCCTGGCGCCAGCCGTTGTTCGACGAGCTGATTCCATCGCTCGTGCGCGAACATCGTCCCGATATGGTCTACGTGCGCAATTCGCCGAGCGAAGGCGCGTGGCCGTTCCAGCCGGACACCGGTGTCAGCCACTACTACGGCGTGGGTGCCTACCAGCGCCCGCTGTCGGATGCGCGCGTGGCCAACGTCCGTTTCACGTCGGAGTGCCTGGCGTTTGCCAACGTGCCCTGCGCACGCACGCTGGCCGAGGCCGGACTGTCGCAGCCGCTGCACGACCCGCGCTGGAAGGCCCGCGTGCCGCGCGACGCCGGGGCGGCATGGGACTTCGAGGACATCCGCGATTTCTATTTGCGCGCGCTCTATGACGTCGATCCGCCGCAGCTGCGATACGAGCAGCCTGCGCGCTACCTGGCGCTGTCGCGTGCCGTGGTGGCCGAGATCATGACCGAGGTCTTCGGAGAATGGCGCCGTGCCGGTTCCACGTGCCACGGTGGACTGGTCTGGCAGCTGCAGGACCTGGTGCCGGGCGCCGGGTGGGGCATCATCGATGCCCGGGCGCGGCCGAAGTCGGCCTGGCATGCGTTGCGGCAGGTGTGGCAGCCGCTGCAGGTCATCCTGACGGATGAGGGGTTGAACGGGCTCCACTTGCACGTGATCAACGAAACCGCGTTGCCACGCACCGTCCTGCTTGCGCTGCGATGTCTGCGTGATGGCGAGGCCGTGGCGGCTCAGGCAGCACAAACGCTGACGCTGGCACCGCGCGAAACACGCCGGCTGGCCGCCGCGGAAATGTTCGATCACTTTTTCGATTTCACCTATGCGTATCGTTTCGGCCCGCCCGCGCATGACGTGGTCATCGCCACGCTGCATCAGCCGGACGAAGGCAACGTGTTGCTCAGCCAGTCGGTTTACCTGCCGGACCGGCGCGCCGCAGCGCTGCGTGAGCCGGGGTTGCGAGCCAGCGTGGCGCGCGAGGATGATGCCTGGTGGCTCATGATCAGCACGCAAAGGTTTGCACGGTGGGTCCATATCGACGATCACGCCTTCGTGCCGGAGACCGACTGGTTCCACCTTGGGCCGGGTGAATCACGACGCATCCGCCTGATGCACGATGCAGCCGGTGTGGCTGGCGCCAATGCCATACCTTCGGGTGAAGTTTTTGCGCTGAACGCACACTGTTCAGTCAGCTACGACGGCTGATCTCATCCCTTCCAACCTGACCTCATCCTGCCTGCAACCTGCCCGCCGGCCCAATGCCGGCGCGGCGGGTGCCCGATGGTACTGCGCGCGTCGCCATCGTCTGCTCCACCGTGTGGGTCCTTCGTTTTCCTCCATCCAACCTACCAAAGCATGACCGCCCAACCCAACCGTTAGCCCACTGTCGGTTCTGTGCGGCATAGCACTTAATAGAGCCAACAACGAGATAGCAAGCCGGGTGTTCATTCCGGTGGGGATAACGGGTGGCGGCCGCAAGGCTGCCGGCTTTCGCCATCAAGCGCTGGACGGGTGGAGCGGCGAAATCGGGTCACGCATCTTTTGCGTGGGAGGAATCCTGCGAGGTGCGTTCCGATACCGCTTCGGGATCAGAGGGAGGAGAACAAAATGATCACGCATCGGTCGGACCTGCATGTCAATCACTTGCTCAATGCGCTCCCGCGCCACGAGTGGGAGGCGCTCTCGCGACACTTTGAACTCGTCCGCCTGCGTGCGGGCGAACTGCTGACCGATTCGGGCCAGCGCATCGTCCATGTCTATTTCCCGACGACGTCCGTCGTGTCGCTGCTGTCGCTGCTGGAAGACGGCGCGACCGTGGAGTTCGCGGCAGTCGGCAATGAGGGCCTGGTGGGCATTCCCGTGGTGACCGGCGGCGACACGATGCCGAGCCGCGTGGAGGTGCGCAGCCCCGGCTTCGCGTATCGCATTCCGGCGCGCGTGCTGCGCTCGGAGTTGAGCCAACTGCCCGCTCTTCAGCGCGTGACGCTGCTATACGTGCAGGCCGTGCTCACGCAGATCGCGCAGACCGCCGCGTGCAACCGTCACCACTCGCTGAACAAGCAGCTGTGCCGCTGGCTGTTGCTGGCGATCGACCGCATGAGCACCAACGAACTGGTGATCACGCAGCAGGTCATCGCCAATATGCTCGGTGTGCGCCGTGAAGGCGTGACCGAGGCGGCCGGCAAGCTTGAAGACCTGGGCCTGATTCACCACAGCCGCGGGCATATCACCGTGCTGGACCGCTGCGGCCTGGAAAGGCATTCGTGCGAGTGCTACAAGCTCGTCAAGCGCGAATATGACCGCCTGCTTCCCGCACTGGCCGAAGTGCACGTCTGAAGCACTGGGTGGCGTCGGGTGGCATTGGTTGGATTGGGGTGGGAAGGGGAACGGGCTGGTGCGCAACGCGCGCCGGCCCGTTTTATTGAATGGGGTTCAGATGGTTCTGCAGTCAGACATGCGCCGGATCCACGCTGCCGAATGCGTGCAGCAACCCTTCGATGACCTGCTCGTAGGCCGCTTCCAGCGTGCCCAGGGTCTCCGCGCACAGGTCGGGGCGGCCACGTGCCATGGCGCGCGCCAGACGGAACTGCACCACCTTGCTTTCCGACGCGATCGTCGCGGCACCGTGGATGGCCGACGCAGGCACGCGATACCCGTGCTCGCCGAGCCACGTCAGGCAATGCCCCAGCATCTCGAAGTTGGCGCCGAACTGACGCGGCAGGTTGAAGCCGTAGTGGTGGAAGTAGGCGTCGCCACGCGCCAGCACATTGCTGACCTGGTCGCCGAACGCTTCGCGCCAGCGCGACACCGGATTGCCCGCTGGACGCCGGCCCAGATGTCGGCGCATCTGCGAGGCCACGGCATTCGACAGCGCCACGCCCTGCAGCGGCGGGCGCACGCGCTTGGCGCATTCGGCATACGGAAACAGCAGGTCGCCGTTGTCGCGCAGCGCGGGATCAAGCCGCATCAGCCCGCGATAGTCCTCGCCGTCGACCGTGTAGTAGCCAACGCTGTGGTAGTAGGACAGCCGCTGCGCCGCCGTGTCGATGCGATCGATCGCTATCGTCGTCTTCACGTGCCCGCGCCGGTAGGCCGTGGCGCGGGTATCGGGCAGGTAGTAACTGTCGACTTCGACCAGCACGGCATGGCCGCGTCCGACCTGCTCGGCGATATGCGCCTCGAGCGTGTCATAGACGGCCATCTCCTGGACGATGGTGCCGTAAAGCTGTTCGATGTCGGCCTGCGGATACTTGAAGAACGTGAAGTGGTCGCCCTCGAAATCCTGGGTGACGGTAAACGCCAGCGCCGCACGCGGATCGAGCCCCCAGCCGTAGAGGACTTCAATCCACAGGTCCATGTAGCAGTTGGTTTCCTGCCAGATCGCGTCCTCGCCATGCAGCCCGCCCGGCCGCGAGGATGTCGCGGTGGCCGGGGCGGCGGAACCGCCGCCACCGCCGGTAAGCGTGCCCAGGACAGTTTCAGTACCGCGCTCCATGTCGTTTCTCCGCAAGATTCGAGTGCCCGCCGCCTACGGCCAGTGGGGACCGGTGCGGGCGCAGCCAACGCTATTGAAGCGTCCGCGCGCCGCATTCATCGGTACGGTGGGCAACAGAACGCCGTGCTGGCGCGCCGCGTTGGGCGTCGATTCTGGCGTCGATTTGGGCGCCGGCTAGCGTGTGCGGAATCGAACAGATGCCGGTTCTGGCACGTTTCTACACTGGCGCGTATCCCCCGGACCTTTGTCTGGAATTGTCTTGCGTACCCATTTCTGCGTAGTGGCCAGTGGCAGGAGGCATGATGAGAATTCGGAGTCGAGAGAAGATCCTGCCACCGATCATGGTGCAGGCGCTTATCGAGGAAGTGCCGGTTCTGGCCACCCCGGTGCGGGCGACCCTGCAGCCGGTGATTCTTGCAGGCGGTTCGGGCACGCGGCTCTGGCCGTTGTCGCGCGAGCAATATCCGAAGCAACTGCTCAACCTGGTGGCGGACGACACGCTGCTGGAGGCCACGGCCCATCGCCTCGAGGGCGTGGCCGTCCGCACCGGCCGGACAGCCGGGCAGGAAGCGCCTCAGATCGTGGTCTGCGGCGAAGAACATCGTTTCATGGTGGCGGACATGCTCAAGCGAAAGGGCAAGCGCGCGCGCATCGTGTCCGAACCGTGCGGCCGCAATACGGCACCGGCGCTGACCGTGGCCGCGCTGCACGCGCTGGCGTCCGCAGGCCCGTGCGGCGACGCCGTGCTGGTGGCCACGCCGGCCGACCACAGCGTGGCCGATACCGCGGCATTCCGGGATGCCATCGCCACGGCCGTGCAGCACGCCGAGCGCGGAGCGATCGTCACGCTCGGCGTGCGGCCCACCGTACCGGAAACCGGCTTCGGCTATATCCGCGCGGCGGAGCCCGTGCAGCCGGGTGGTTTTGCCATCGAGCGCTTCGTCGAGAAGCCGCACCTGGAACTGGCCCGGCACTACGTGGATTCCGGCGAGTACTGGTGGAACTGCGGCATCTTCGTGGTGCTGGCTTCGGTGTGGCTCAAGGCCGTGAGTCAGTTGCAGCCCGAGATCCACCGGCAGTGCTGTGCGGCCTACGAGGCTGGAGAGGCCGTTGGCCAGAGCGAGGTGTTCCGCGTGGAGCGCGAGGCGTTCGATGCGTGCCCGTCCGATTCGATCGACTATGCAGTGATGGAAAAGCTCGACGCGCTGCCGGGCATTCCGGGCATGCTCGTGCCGCTTGATGCCGGATGGTCCGACGTCGGCTCATGGGCCGCGATCTGGGATATCGCCGTGAAGGACAACGCCGGCAATGCCGGCCGTGGCCGCGTGCTGTTCGATGGCGCGACGTCATGCCTGGCCCATTCCGAAGGTCGGCTGATCGCATGCGTCGGCGTGCAGGACGTGGTGGTGGTAGAGACGGCCGATGCGGTGCTCGTCGTCGACAAGGCGCACGTGCAGGACGTGAAGAACGTGGTACAGCGCCTGCGCTCGGAACACGGCGCGGAGATCGTCAATCATCGCAAGGTGCATCGCCCGTGGGGCTGCTATGACTCGATCGACCATGGCGACCGCTTCCAGGTCAAACGCATCATCGTGGAGCCGGGCGCGAGCCTGTCACTGCAGATGCACTACCACCGCGCCGCGCACTGGGTCGTGGTGCGTGGCACGGCGCGGGTGACCTGTGGCGAGACCGTCAGCATCCTGTCGGAAAACCAGTCGACCTACATTCCGATCGGGACGCTGCATCGGTTGGAGAACCCAGGCAAGACGCCGCTGGAGATTATCGAGGTGCAGTCGGGCGCGTACCTGGGCGAAGACGACATCGTGAGGTTCGACGACAACTACGGGCGCAAATAGACCCGAACGGGTGAAGTGCTGGTTGGAGGAAAGGGGGACGTGGTGAACAACATGTTTTTTGCAGGAGCCGGGGAAGCCGCAAACGCGATGCCTTCGGCCAATGGTGGTACGCGGCGCGCCCTGCTCGATCACGCAGGCTGGATCATTGGCGCGGGCGTGGCGGGCGCGGCCATAGCCTGGGCCGTGGCGATCGCACGGCCGGACGCATACAGCGCCAGCGCGCTGGTCCAGGTTCTGCAGCCAAGGGAAGGTGGCGCACAGCGCGCGCAAAGCATGGCCGGCGGCGTCACGGCTCCGGCGGTATCGATCGACAACGGCATGCTGCGCAGCCGTGCGGTGGTGGCTCCGGTAGTGGAGCGCCTGCACCTCGACATCAGCGCACTGCCATTGCGTGCGCCGCTGCTGGGGGCGGTGGCTGCGCACTTTGCCACGCCCGGCAAGCTCGCCGGGCCATGGCCCGCCAGCCTCGGCTATGCGTGGGGCGGCGAGCAGATCGCCGTGGACAGGCTCACCGTGCCGGACCGCCTGATCAACGTGCCGCTCACGCTCGAAGTGCTGCCTGGCAGCGCCTATCGCCTGTCAGACCAGGACACGCCGCTGCTGGAAGGCGTGGTGGGCGCCAAGGTGGAGTCCAACGGCATCAACATGTTCGTGGCGCGCATCGACGCCCAACCGGGCACCCGGTTCGTGGTGACGCGCCATGACCTGCTGCAGACCATCGATTCGGTGGCCAGCACGTTGCGCATCGACACGGATGTCAAGGACACCGGCACCGTGAGCATCGGCTGGCAGACGTCCGACCGGACGGTGGCGGCCGCGCTGGTCAACGGCATCACGGAATCGTTCATCGATGCCCAGGCGGCGCAACGGCGCGATGACTCGGCCGCGACGCTGGCCTATTTATCGAACGAGATTCCGCGTGTGAAGACCGAGCTCGAACGCGCGGAGGCCGCGCTGACGAAATACCGGTCGCATAGTGGATCGATGCAGCCGAGCCAGGACGCGCAGTCCTACCTGTCCGGCAGCATGGACTACCAGCGCCAGATCGCCTTGCTGAAACTGGAGCGTACCAAGCTGCTGCAGCGCTTCACAGAAGAGGCCAACGAGGTCAAGACGGTCGACAACCAGATCCAGCAGCTGATCCGCGAGCGCCGCGACATGGACGCGCGGCTGCAAAGCCTTCCTGCAACCGAGCGCGAGTCGGTGGCACTGACGCGCGACGTCAAGGTGGCCGAAGACATGTACATGACGCTGCGCAACAAGGCCGAGCAACTTTCGCTGTCCCAGCTCGACCGCACGGGACAGGTGCGCGTGCTCGACAGCGCGCTGGTGCCGGTGCGGCCAGTGGGGATCGGCCCGTGGCCGATGACTGCCGGTGGCGGCCTGATCGGGCTGTGTCTGGCGATGGCCTGCATCACCGTGCGCCAGCGCATGAAGCCGACGCTGGATACGGCCAACGATGCCGAACTGCGGCTCGGGCTGCCCATGCTGGGCGACATCGTCTACAGCCAGGAACAGGTGGAGCTGGAACGCCTGGTGGATGCGCGGATGCACGCGGCGTTTGGCCAGCTGACCGCGTCAGGGCTGCTTGAGCGTCCGCATCCGGGCCACGCGCTGGCCACGCCTGACGAACTGGCCGAGAACAGCGAGGACGATCGCGATGGCGCCGAGCGCCTGCTGAGGCTCGGGCTGCACGACCAGTTCCTGCTGGCGCGCAACGCACCCCATTCGATGGCAGTGGAGGGGTTGCGCAGCGTGCGCGCGGCATTGCACTTCACGTTGCGCGGTGCGCGGGACAAGGTGCTGGCCGTTACCAGCCCCACGGCGGGCGCCGGCAAGACGTTCGCGTCGGTCAATCTGGCCGTGCTGTTTGCCGAGGCGGGGCAGCGGGTGCTGCTGGTGGATGCCGATCTGCGCCGCGGCAAGGTGGCGAGCTGGTTCGACCTGCCGGTCGACGTGGGTCTGGCGGAGGTACTGGCGGGTCATTCGCCGTTGGCGGACGCGGTGCGGCCCACCGTCGTCAATGGGCTGTCCGTGCTGCCGGCGGGCACGCACCCGTCCAACCCTGCGGAACTGCTGATGCACCCGGCCATGGAGGCCTGCGTGCAGGCGTGCAAGGAGCGCTACGACCTTGTGCTGATCGATACCTCTCCGGTGCTGGCCGTGGCCGATGCGACGTTCGTGGCCAACCTGGCAGGCGCCACGCTGCTGGTGCTGCGCGCGGATACCACGCTGCCCGGCCAGGTGGACGAGGCACTCAAGCGTCTGGGCCGTGCCGACGCACGCATGCTGGGCGGCATCCTGAACGGTGTGCGGCAGAAGCGCAGCAACCAGGCGGACTACCGCAACATGAATCCGTATCTGGGCATGCCGCAGACGGCGATCCCGGTGCCCAGGCTGGAGCGCCCGGTGGCCGCCGAGAGCGGCCACGCATAAGGTCTGGCCGCACCCGGATCGCACGCCGGCGTACCCGTTTCTGCGGGCGTGCGTAATGGACGGCAAGGCAAGTAAGACATGGCAAGGGACGGCACGACAAGGCACTGCTAGGCACGGTAGGGGGCACGGCACGGTGCCCGATTTCCATCCACGGAGACGCCCACATGAAGCGGCTGATGTTTGACGGATGCGCGGGCTGGCTGCACGAAGCGGCCGGCAAGGCAGCGGCCACCGGCGTGGTGCTGTGCGCGCCGCATATGCATGAGGCGATGTGGACCCATCGCGGCATGCGCCATCTGGCCGACGATCTCGCCGCGGCGGGCATCCCCGTGCTGCGCTTCGACTACTACGGTACTGGCGATTCCGCCGGGGACGGCGGCGAACCCGATTTCGTGCCGCGCGCCGTGCAAGGCGTGGTGGCAGCCGCGGCCCGGCTGCGTGCGCTGACCGGCGTGGAGAACGTGGTGCTGTGCGGATTGCGGCTTGGCGCGGCGCTGGCCGTGCTGGCGTCCGAAGCCATGATCGCGGAACCCGGTCATGCGCCCGCCGCGTTGGTGCTGATGTCGCCTGTCGTCAACGGGCGCGCATACCTGCGTGAGCTGCGCGCGCTCGGTGCGTTCTACGCGCCGGAAGACGGCAACGGGCATGCCGGCGCCGCGTCGCCCCAGTCGGCCGATGACGACGGTCTGGAAATTCTGTCGTACCGGCTTGCGGCGGAGGCCATGCAGCAGATTGGCACGCTGCGCCTGGACCGTCGGCCTGGCGTTCCGGCGCCACGCATACTGCTGCTGGACGACGCACCGGGCAGCACATCGGCCGTGGCGTCGCTGGCGCGTCACTACCAGCAGGCGGGTGCCCATGTCGACGTGATGGAGTTTCTCGACAGCCGTTTGATGATGAAGTCCCCGGAGGTGTCCGCGGTGCCCGAGGCATCCTGGCGCCGGATCGTCGAGTGGCTGGCGCCGGACGCTGCGGCGACAACTGCGGCACCGCGACCGGCTGAGGCCGGCGACACCGCGTTCGAGGTGGATGGTGTGGTCGAACATTCGGTCTGGATCGACAACGGCCGGCAGTTTGGCGTGCTCTGCGTGCCCCCGGACCAGACGCCGCCACCGGCGATCGTGGTGTTTCCCAACACAGGCGGAAGCCACCACGTTGGCGACGGACGCGCCTTCGTGCTGCTGTCCCGGGCGCTGGCCAGGCGCGGGTTTGCCGCGCTGCGGCTGGACGTTTCGACGCTCGGCGACAGCCCTGGAGCGGCGCGTGAGATGGCCGTGCCGCGCGCCTACGCACCGGGCCCGCGCGCCGATGTGAGCGCGGCCGTGGACTGGATCCGTGCGCGCGGCTATTCATGCATCGTGATGGCCGGTGTCTGCTCGGGCGCGTATCTGAGCCTGCAGGCGGCGCTGGCCAACGAACATGTGACCGGCGTGGTCATGGCCAATGCGTTGAAGTACCTGTGGCGTGATGAAGACGACGCGGCCCACCACAATGGCCACGAGCGTCTGCGCGACTATCTGCATGCCGCACGCGATGCGCGCAACTGGAAGCGGCTCATGCGTGGCGAGTTTCCGCTGAAGGTGATCCTCGCCGCGCCGGCCCGGGTCGCGCGCGGGGTCATGCGGAAGATCGCAGGTGGGGGGCGTGGCCGGCACGCGGCGGGGGCGGATGACATCGAGCGCGAATACGCGCGCGGCGCGATGACGAAGCTGAGCCGGCACCGCGTGCAGCTGGACCTGCTCTACGGCGTCGACGATGCCGGTCTGGTGCTGGCTGGCCGCTGCTTTGGCGACGACTTCGCGCACCTGCACGACCTGCCCTGCATCAGCGCGCACCGCTGCGCGCAACTCGATCACGCGATGATCCTGGCGCCGAGCCGTGACACGTTCCTGGCCTTCCTGATGCAGAACCTGCGGCGTCAGCTGGTGCTCGCCGATGCCGTGCGTCTGGAGGAGCAGGCCGCAACGGCCCCCGCAGCGGGCTAGCTGATCTCCGGCACTGGTCGTTCCGGGGGCTACCTCGCGCGGTCGCGCAGAGGTTTCGGTCAGACAGTGCGAATGAACCCGACGCGGTTCGGTGCACCGGCGCGCGTGGTACGGCGCGTGTGGGACAGCGAACAGATGCCGATGGTACTGGCGCGCATGCTGCATATGAAGTGCGGTGCACAGGACTCGCACGATTTCAACGTGATGAACCCGACCGATGTCTCCCATCATTAAGCGCGTCATAGCCGGCATGGGCGCCAATACCTATGAGCAACTGGCGAACATCTTCATGCAGCTCGTCTCGCTGCCGATTTTCCTGAGCCACTGGGACGTGAAGACCTACGGGACATGGCTGGTGATCACCGCCATCCCGTCGTACCTGTCGATGGCCGACGTGGGCATGGTGACCGTTGCGGGCAACCGCATGACCATGCTGGCCGGGGCGGGTGACATGGCCGGCGCGAACCGCGTATTCCAGAGCGCGCAGATGTTCATCCTGCTGGCCTGTCTCACGATCGCTGCAATGGCCATACCCGCCGCGCTGTGCATGCCCGTGGCGTTGCTGGCCAGCCTTGACATGCGGCTGGCCCTGGCCGCGCTGCTGGCGGGCGTGCTGCTGTCACTGGGCGCCGGGTTGTCAGGCGCGGCGTTCCGTTCCACCAACCGCTATGCACTGGGCATGTCGGTGGCCGTGACCACGCGGCTGATGGAGTGGGCGGGCGGTATCGCCGGGCTGCTGCTGATCGGCACACTCGCGGCGGTGGCGGGCGGCATGTTGCTGGTGCGGGTGATCACGCTGGTCTGGCAGAGCTGGCTCAGTACGCGCAATGGCGACGGTCTCACATGGGGCATGCGCCATGCGCAATGGAGCGAGGTCCGTGCGATGCTGAGGCCGTCGCTCGGGTTCATGACGTTCCCGATCGCCAATGCCATCAGTTTCCAGGGGTTCACGCTGCTGACGGCGCATCTGCTGGGCCCGGCCGCCGTGGCCGTGTTCAATACGTATCGCACGGTGGCGCGTGTGGCCGTCCAGGTGACGTCGACGCTCAGTCATGCGCTGTGGCCGGAGTTCGCGCGCATGTTCGGCAGCGGCGAGCACCGCGGCCTGCGCACGCTGCTGTTGCGTTCATCGCTGCTGGGCGCGCTTGGTGCGATTGTGCTGAGCGTGATGCTGTACCTCTGCGCGCCGTTGCTGCTGCGCATCTGGACCAAGGGCCAGATCGACTTCTATCCAGGGCTGATGCGCGCGTTTCTGCTGTACGCCGCGATTGCCGGCATCTGGCATATCCCGCGCGTGATCCTGATGGCGACCAACCAGCACAGCCGCATGGGCATCGCATTCCTGGTCATCAGCGTGCTGGCCCTGCTATGTGGACAGGTGCTGGGGGCAAGCCAGCAGATCATGGGACTGGTCATGGCGATGATCATCGGCGAACTGCTGGCCATGGCGGTCTGCTTCTGGCTTGCCGCCACTACGTTCCTGTCCCGCGACAACAAGCCCGAGGAGGCTCTTGATGAAAGTAGTGCTGTCCACTATCGGTAGGTTCCACACCTTCGATCTGGCGCGGGAACTTCATGCCAGAGGGCATGAGCTGACGGTATTCACCGGCTATCCCCGCTTCAAGCTGAGGGGAGAGCAGATTCCGCAGACGGCGATCCGGACGTTCCCGTGGCTGCACGCGCCATATGTGAGTCTTGGGTCGCGGTGGGGTTTCGATTCCGGATTCATGCGTGAATTCGGTCACTGGAACCTTGAGACATTCGGCCGGCATGTCTCGCGCAATATCCCGGAGTGCGACGTGTACTCCGGCCTGTCTTCCTCCGCCGGTGACGCGGGTGGCATCGTCAAGGCACGCGGGGGGCGCTATATCTGTGACCGGGGGTCGTCGCACATCCGCGTCCAGAACGACATCCTGACGCGCGAGTACGACATCTGGGGCATGCCATACGATCGCATCGACGCGCGCGTCATCGATCGCGAGGAGCGTGAATACGCCATGGCGGACATCGTCACCGTGCCGTCGACGTTCGCCTACCGCTCGTTCGTCGATGCCGGTGTCGCGGCTGCAAAGCTGCGCGTGATCCCCTATGGCGTCAACCTGACACGGTTCCAGAAGGTTGGCGATCCCGATCCCGCTGCGTTCGATGTCCTCTATGTCGGTGGCGTGAACCTCCAGAAGGGTATTCCATACCTGCTGCAGGCGTTTGCGCGCGTCGAACATCGCCTGAAGCGTCTGACAATCGTAGGACACTACGAACGGCCGATGTTGAACTGGCTGCGTCAGCGCGGCCTTGTAAAGGATGGGGACCGTGTGCGTTTCATGGGCCCCATGCCGCAGCCGGAACTCAAGCAGTTCATGAGCCGGTCACATGTCATGGTGCTGGCGAGCGTGCAGGAGGGGCTGGCGTTGGTACAGGCCGAGGCACTGGCCTGTGGTTGCCCCGTCATCGGCACGCGTCACACCGGTGCGGAGGATCTGTTCACGGACGGAAAGGAAGGCTTCATCGTTCCGATCCGCGACGTCGATGCGCTCGCCGAACGCATGCAGACGCTGGCCGACGATCCGCATCGCCGCCAGATGATGAGCGCGGCCGCGCTTGCGAGGGTCACGCACCTGGGCGGATGGTCAACCTACGGCGAACGTGTCGCGGGATTGATGGAAGAGCTTGCGGCTCGCCCGGCGCCGCCGGTGCCCCCGGCACATGCAGGACAGGCAGCCGCGCAACTTTCCGGGAGCCGTCCATGACCATGCTGATCGCCAAGGACGATCCGTCTGTCGGGCCATCGTTCTCATTGCAGAACCGCATCATGCGGCAGGTGTGGAACTGGACGTGGCTGTTGCTGTTCCGTCCGAGCCCAAGGCCGCTGCACGCGTGGCGCAACCTGCTGCTGCGCGCGTTCGGTGCGCGCATCGGGCAGCATGTGCATGTCTATCCGGCGGTGAAGATCTGGGCGCCGTGGCAGTTGACGATCGACGACTATGTCGGCGTGGCCGACGGGGTGACGCTGTACAACATCGAGCATATCCATCTTGGCGAGCGCTGCGTGGTCTCCCAGGGCTCGCACCTTTGCACCGGCTCGCACGACTACAACAGCCGCAACTTCCAGCTCATCGCCGCGCCGATCGTGCTGGAGCCCAGCGTGTGGGTCTGCGCGGAGGCCTTCATCTCGCCAGGCGTGACGTTGCCTCTCGGCGCAGTGATCGCGCCGCGCTCCGTGGTCACAAAGTCGCTT
>JAFAJB010000033.1 GCA_019236395.1 Cupriavidus sp. | reverse complement strand
TGCCGAATTCGGGTCGGACGTACGTGCCATGGCGATTGTCCCGGCCTTGTTCTTCAGGCCGTTCCGGGATTCAAGCGGGATCGGCGGCTGCGTCGGCTTTTCCTTCATGTCGCGGTCGAATCCCCCGCCCTGGACCATGAAGCCATTGATTACACGGTGGAAGATGGTGCCGTTATAGAACCCGCTCTTCACATAGCCGAGGAAGTTGGCGACGGTCTTCGGGGCGGCGTCCGGGTACACCTCGACGGTGAACTTGCCGGCGTTCGTGACGAACTGCACGCGTTCGGATTTCGGCGCTGCAGCAGCCGGGCTTGCGCCCTGGGCCATCGCGGCGAGCGGGGACAGGACGGTGGCGGCCATCAGGCCGGCCAGGACGATGCGGCGGGAAAGGTTCATGTCTGGACTCCGGGTAGCAGGTCAGGCAGACGGCGACATCACCTGGACATCGCCGGAATGATCATCAGGTTGCGTTCAGTGGGCGGCGGGCGTGCTGGCAGCGGCGGGCGCACTCGCGGGGGCCGAAACCGGCGATTCAGCCGGCTCCTGCACCTTCGCTGGCGTCTTGGCTGGTGTCTTGGCCGGCGCCCTGGCCGGTGCGGCGGCAGGGCTCGGGGCCGGCTGCAATTCGCGCAGGCTCGCCGCGGCGCGTTTGTCGCCGGGGCTGCGGCGGACCGCATCACCGTAGGCCTGCACCGCCAGCGCCCGATAAACGTCGCCAAGGTTACTGTAGGAAATGGCGTAGTCGGGCCTGGCTTCGATGGCCAGCAACAATTCGGCTTCGGCGCGCTTCAGGTCGCCACGCTTCGCATACAGCAACGCCAGGTTGTTGTGCGGCTCTGGCAACTCGGGGAAATCCTGTGCCATTTCGGCGAAGGCCTGGATCGCTTCGTCATCGTGCCCGGCCTTGGCCATCGCCCATGCGCGCTGGAAACGCGCCTGCGCATTGCGCGGGTTGGCCGCCAGCACGCGGTCGAAGCCGGCGATGGCTTCGTCGTAGCGCTTTTCATTGGCGGCCTTCTGTGCGGGCTTCATGCCGGGGTCGGCCGATTGCGGGCCAGTCGGGGCTGCGGGCGGCGGCGTCAGCGACAACGGCCCGTTTTGCGCGATTGCCGGCGCCGCAGCCAGTGCGGCGGCCATCGCCAGCGCACTCGCCAGTGCGGAAAGTGATCCGCCACGGCGGGACGAAGCAATGGTCGGGATGGGCAGAGGCAGGCTCATGTAAGGGCGGTCCGTTATACTCCGCGGCATTCTAGCAAAGCGGCGGGGCGTGCAGCACAGGTCGCAAGCCCGGGCGGGCATCATCGGCAGCGCGTCCGGCCGCCGTGAACAGCTTCCGGTAAGATATGGGGCCCGCGCGCCATCGGCATGCGTGCCCGTGCGCCGCGGTCTTCGCTCGATGTCATCGACGCCGTCATCCACTCACATCGCTTCATGCAGCAATTGAACATCTACAACACGCTCGCGCGTGAAAAGCAGCCTTTCGTGCCCATCGAACCCGGCAAGGTCCGCATGTACGTGTGCGGCATGACCGTGTACGACTACTGTCACGTTGGCCATGCGCGAGTGATGGTGGTGTTCGACATGGTGCACCGCTGGCTGCGCGCCGCCGGCTATGACGTGACGTACGTCCAGAACATCACCGATATCGACGACAAGATCATCCGTCGCGCCGGGGAAAACGGCGAGACCATCGGCCAGCTGACCACGCGCTTCATCCAGTACATGCATGAAGATGCCGCCGCGCTGGGCGTGATCCGTCCCGACTACGAGCCGCGTGCCACCGAATACGTGCCGCAGATGCTCAACATCATCGAGAAGCTCGAGGCGCGTGGCCTGGCTTATCAGGCGTCGGACGGCGACGTGAACTACTCGGTGCGCAAGTTCCCGGGCTACGGCAAGCTGTCCGGCAAGTCGCTGGAAGACCTGCGCGCCGGCGAGCGGGTCAATGCCAACGATGCCAAGCAGGACCCGCTCGATTTCGTGCTGTGGAAGTCGGCCAAGGAAAGCGAGCCGGCCGAGAGCAAGTGGGATTCGAAGTGGGGCAGTGGCCGCCCGGGCTGGCATATCGAGTGCTCGGCCATGAGCTGCACACTGCTCGGCGAGCACTTTGACATTCACGGCGGCGGCGCGGACCTTCAGTTCCCGCACCACGAGAACGAGATCGCCCAGTCCGAAGGCGCCAGCGGCAAGCCGTTCGTCAATATGTGGATGCATAACGGCTTCGTGCGCGTGAACGACGAGAAGATGTCGAAATCGCTCGGCAACTTCTTCACGATCCGCGACGTTCTCAAGGAATACGATGCGGAAGTGGTGCGCTTCTTTATCCTGCGCGCCCACTACCGCAGCCCGCTGAACTACAGCGACGCCCATCTCGACGATGCGCGCCACGCGCTGACGCGCCTGTACACGGCGCTCAAGGAAACGCAGCCGGGCGGCTGCGCGGTGGACTGGGAAGAGCCGCACGCGAAGCGCTTTGCCGATGCGATGAACGACGACTTCAATACGCCGATCGCCGTGGCGGTGCTGTTCGACCTGGCCAGCGAAGTCAATCGCACCGGTTCGGTGGCGGCAGCTCATCAACTCAAGGCGCTCGGCGGGACGCTGGGCCTGCTCGAGCGTGACCCGCATACGTTCCTGCAGGGCGGCCATGTGTCCGGTGGCCTGAGCGGCGAGCAGATCGAGGTGCAGATTGCCGCGCGCCGCGCCGCCAAGGCTGCGCGCAACTTCGCTGAAGCGGACCGTATTCGCGCAGAACTGCTGGAAGCCGGCGTGGTGCTCGAAGACAAGCCCGGCGGCGTGACCGAGTGGAGGCGTGCTTGAACGCTGCCGCGCGAAAGCCGAAGGCAGTCGCACCTGCCCGGCCAGAGCCGGCTGGGAAGGTTGCCGCCAAGCGTGCGCCCAAGGGCGACGCCAAGGCTGTGGGCAAATCCCGCAAGGCCGATCTGCCGGAGGTCGACGCCGTACCGCTGCCGGTCGAGACCATCATCGACGCCGT
Source organism: Cupriavidus sp. (assembly GCA_019236395.1). GTDB lineage: Bacteria > Pseudomonadota > Gammaproteobacteria > Burkholderiales > Burkholderiaceae > Cupriavidus. Next base: position 13,477 of record JAFAJB010000033.1, on the reverse strand, counting down.
TCGCCCTGCTTACTGGGACGAAGCCTGCGCCGACCTGATGAAGCGCGATCGCATCCTGCGCAAGATGATCCCGACCTACGGTCCGGCGCACCTGGTGTCACGCGGCGACCCTTTCATCACGCTGGCGCGCTCGATCGTCGGCCAGCAGATCTCCGTCAAGGCTGCGCAATCGGTCTGGGAGCGGCTGGCCGCGACTTGCCCGCGCCTGACCCCCGCGCAGTTCCTGAAGACAGGCGCCGATGAACTGGCCGGCTGCGGCTTGTCGAAGCGCAAGGCGGAGTACATCATCGATCTGGCGGATCATTTCAAGGCCGGTCGCGTTCATGTCAAGGAGTGGGCCGGCATGGACGACGAGGCGGTGATTGCTGAGTTGACGCAAATCCGCGGTATCGGGCGCTGGACGGCAGAGATGTTCCTGATGTTCAATCTGATGCGCCCCAACGTGCTGCCGCTCGATGATGTCGGGCTGATCAATGCGATTTCCGCCAATTATTTCAGTGGCGAACCTGTCACGCGCAGCGAGGCGCGCGAGGTGGCAGCCAACTGGGAGCCGTGGCGAACCGTCGCGACGTGGTACATGTGGCGCAGTCTGGATCCGGTGCCAGTGACGTATTAGGAATGCGGCAGGAATGCAGTAGGGTAAGTTTGGAGCAAAAACGGCGTTGATTTCGGCTAAATGTGCTCGATAATCGACTTTACGGGCGGTCGGAAACTGGATTTTTTCCGGTAGAATGCGCCCCTTCACAGACAGGTCCGCGTTTTTATGAAAACCACCTTCCTGGATTTCGAGCAGCCGATCGCCGAACTTGAGGCGAAGATCGAAGAACTGCGTTTTGTGCAGGACGATTCGGCTGTTGATATTTCCGAAGAGATTTCCCGGCTGGCCGGCAAGAGCCAGCAGCTGACCAAGGACATCTACGCCAACCTGACCCCGTGGCAGGTAGCACAGATCGCGCGCCATCCGCAGCGTCCGTACACGCTGGACTATGTGCGCGAGATCTTTACAGACTTCCATGAACTGCATGGCGATCGCGCCTTTGCCGACGACCTTTCGATCGTCGGCGGCATGGCACGCTTCAACGGCCAGGCTTGCATGGTGATTGGTCACCAGAAGGGCCGCGACACGAAGGAGCGCGCGATGCGCAACTTCGGCATGTCCAAGCCCGAGGGCTACCGCAAGGCCAAGCGCCTGATGGAGCTGGCGGACAAGTTCGGCCTGCCGATCTTCACGTTCGTCGACACCCCGGGCGCGTTCCCGGGCATCGACGCCGAAGAGCGTGGCCAGTCGGAGGCGATCGGTCACAATCTCTATGTGATGGCCGGGCTCAAGGTGCCGCTGATCGCCACGATCATCGGCGAGGGTGGTTCGGGTGGTGCGCTGGCGATTGCCGTGGGCGACGTGGTGCAGATGCTGCAATTCGCGACCTACGCCGTGATCTCGCCGGAAGGTTGCGCGTCGATCCTCTGGAAGACCGCCGAGAAGGCCCCTGAAGCAGCCGAGGCCCTGGGCCTGACCGCTCACCGCCTGAAGGCGCTGGGCCTGATCGACAAGATCGTGAGCGAGCCGCTCGGTGGCGCGCATCGCGATCCGAAGGGCATGGCGACGATGCTCAAGCGCTCGCTGGCAGAATCGCTGCGCCAGTTCCAGGGCATGAGTGTCAAGGAACTGCAGGCGCGCCGTCACGAGCGCCTGATGGCTTATGGCAAGTTCAAGGAAACCGGCGCTCAGGAATGATGTGAGCGGACGTCTTCTGACCGACAAGGTCGCACAGGCTTTACAGGCCAGTGCGGCCTTTGTTGTTTCTGGCGCCGGCACGCAGCCCACGATTGCCGTGGCCTTGTCCGGCGGCCGCGATTCGGTGGCGCTGTTGCATGCCACGCGTGCCGCGGTGGCCGAAGCCTGGCCGCTTGCGCGCGTGGTGGCGCTGCACGTCCACCATGGCCTGCAGGCACAGGCCGACGAATGGGATCGCTTCTGCGAAACCTTGTGCGGCGACTGGCAGGTGCCACTGGCTTCCGAGCGGGTGACCGTGCAAGCCGCGACCGGCGAGGGCATCGAAGCCGCTGCGCGCCGGGCTCGATACGCGGCCCTGGGTCGCATGTGCCGTGCACAGGGGGCGAGCCTGCTGCTGTTTGCTCATCATCGCGATGACCTCGTCGAGACCGTGCTGCTGCGTCTGTTCCGCGGGACAGGCGTGGCGGGCATGTCAGGCATGCCTGCGCGACGCCCGCTTGATGCGCAGGGCGATGTGCAGCTGGTGCGGCCATGGCTCGACGTGGCTCGCGCCGAGATCGACGAATACTGCGCGCAGCAAGGGCTGCCGTGGATCGACGACCCGTCGAACGCCGACACGCGCTTTGCCCGCAACGCCTTGCGCGCCCATTTGCCAGCGCTGCTGCAGGCATTTCCATCCCTTTACGAAAACGTTGCTCAGGCGGCGGCCCATTTCGGCCAGGCGGCCGGCATGCTCGATGCCATGGTTGGCCGCACGCTGGCCTCGTTGGCTGGACCAGGCCGCGATGCCGACACGCTGGCCGAGCTGGATCTGAGCGGCTTGCGCGGACTGCCCGCCGAGCACGCCGATGCCGTGCTGCGGCTCTGGCTGCGCGATCTGGGTGCGCAACCGCCTTCCACCGCGCGCCTGGCCGCGATGCGCGCGCAACTGATCGAGCACGAGGGTGGCGAGCCTGCCATCGCGCATGATGGCCTTGTCCTGCGCCGCTTTCGCGATCGGGTGTTGGCCTGCCGTGCGGTGCCCGCCGAGGCGCCGGCGCCGTTCGAGTTCGAGTGGCGGGGCGAGGCGCGGATCGTGGTGCCGGCATGGCGCGGAGAACTACGCTTCGAGCGCGACGACACCTTTGGCGTACCCGAGTCCGTGCTGCGTGCACCGTTGAGACTGGCCGCCAGGGCAGGGGGCGAACGCATCGTCCTGCGCCCGGGCGGGCCTGCGCGTGCGTTGAAGCAGGCCTATCAGGAGGCCGACATTCCCGCGTGGCGGCGCGCGCATCTGCCGCTGCTCTGGAGTGGCGATGCACTGGTGCTGGCTGCCGGCCTTGGCTTGCATCGCCGCTGGCCAGCTGACGTTCCGCACGCCCCGCGCTGGCGCGTGGAGTGGGTCATGCGGCCGGATTTGCACGGATAAACGCCGGGCCGCGGAGAAAATTGGGGACAGTATGAATTTCGCTTGTGAATTTTTTTCACAAGAAAATGACGCAAAATGTGCGACGTTTTTGCTGGTTTTGCCCCCTTCGGCCTTTACGGGAAGCCACTCTTCGTGTAATTTCATCGCTTTGCACAATCGCTGGCGTCGACAAGAAGATGGCTCTCATCGTTCACAAATACGGCGGCACTTCGATGGGTTCCTCGGAACGCATCAAGAATGTCGCCAAGCGCGTGGCCAAGTGGCACCGCGCCGGTCACCGCGTTGTTGTGGTGCCTTCGGCCATGTCGGGCGAAACCAATCGCCTGCTGGGTCTTGCCAAGGAAATCTCCGCGCAGCCGGACCCGCGCGAACTGGACATGCTGGCCTCGACCGGCGAGCAGGCCAGCGTGGCGCTGCTGGCCATCGCGCTGCATGGCGAGGGCATCGATGCGGTGAGCTACACGGGTTGGCAAGTGCCGGTGAAGACGGACTCGTCCTACACCAAGGCCCGTATCGAATCGATCGACGACGAGCGTATCCTGAATGATCTCGACGCCGGCCGCGTGGTGGTGATCACCGGCTTCCAGGGTATCGACGACGAGGGCAACATCACGACGCTCGGTCGCGGTGGTTCCGATACTTCGGCCGTGGCCATTGCCGCCGCAATCGAAGCCGACGAGTGCCTGATCTATACCGACGTGGATGGCGTGTACACGACCGATCCACGCGTGGTCGAAGACGCTCGCCGCCTGGACAAGATCACGTTCGAGGAAATGCTGGAAATGGCCAGCCTGGGCTCGAAGGTGCTGCAGATCCGTTCGGTGGAGTTCGCAGGCAAGTACCGCGTGAAGACGCGCGTGCTGTCGTCACTGACCGACCCCCTGATGCCGCTCGAACAGGAAATGCATTCGGGCACGCTGATTACTTTTGAGGAAGAGTCTGAAATGGAAGCAGCCGTCATCTCTGGCATCGCCTTTGCCCGTGACGAGGCCAAGATCACTGTGCTGGGCGTGCCGGACAAGCCGGGCATTGCCTACCAGATCCTGGGCCCGATCGCCGACGCCAACATCGACGTCGACATGATCATCCAGAACCAGTCCGTGGAGGGCAAGACCGACTTCACGTTCACCGTGCCGCGCGGCGACTACCAGCGCGCACTGACGATCCTGAACGACAACGTGAAGGGCCATATCGGTGCGGCCAGCGTGTCGGGCGATCCGAAGGTGTCGAAGGTGTCGGTGGTGGGCGTGGGCATGCGCTCGCACGTGGGCATCGCCAGCAAGATGTTCCGCACGCTGTCGGAAGAGGGCATCAACATCCAGATGATCTCCACGTCGGAAATCAAGATCTCGGTGCTGATCGACGAGAAATACATGGAGCTCGCCGTGCGCGCGCTGCATAAGGTGTTTGAACTGGATCAGGCGTGATCCAGGATTGAAATAGTTCTGGCGAGGGCGCAGCATTTTTTGCTGCTGGTCATCGAAATTTCATTGACCAGTTGCGACACCCTCGCTAGAATACGCGCTTCGTTGTGTGGCTCCCTCACACAACGCAAGTTTGGGAGACGTGGCCGAGAGGTCGAAGGCACTCCCCTGCTAAGGGAGCATCCGGGCCAAAACCTGGATCGAGGGTTCGAATCCCTCCGTCTCCGCCAGAAATGGTGAATGTGGACCCCAGCCCTTGCGGGGGCTGGGGAATCCGCTAAGAGACAGTCTTACACCGCTGCACCTTCCGCGTGTCACTTACACCGAGGGAGAGTCAGCGATGCACATCACCCGCCGAAACGGCGTCTATTACTTCCGCAAGAAAATCCCCGCTGACCTCGTTGCCATCTACGGCAAGCGAGAAATCATCTATAGCCTCCGCACCAAAGATCGCGCCACTGCTGCACGCCTCGCATTGCGCGCAGCCGTGCAGCATGACGATGAATTCAGTCTGAAGCGGGGCGCACCCATCCCCGAGCACTTGGCAGTGCCCATGCCGCGGTCCTTGGTATCTCTGAGCGCGGACGGGCACGGCACCCCGCCAGCGACCGCCAAGCGCAGCGCGACCAAACTATCCGGCCTAATTTCAATCTGGAGAAAGGACAGGCAACCCACGGCAAAGACTGTGGATGCAGTGACCCGCGCTGTGCGTGAGGCTAACGACCCTGACATTCACACCATTTCCCGGCAGAGAATCGTCGCCATGCGTGACGGCTGGATTGAGGCCGGCAACAGCATTGCTACCACGAACAAGAAGCTAGGCTTCATTCGGCTACTGCTGGGCATCGCCAAGGGGCGGGGCATTGTCGAGAGCAATCCCGCCGAGGGCGCAGAGCTACCGCCGCCGAAGCGTGCTGTTGATCTGCGTAAGCCGTACAGTCCGGAGCAGGTGCAAACAGTGATGACTGCCACTGCGGGTATGCGCGAGAGCGACCCGGCGATGTACTGGCTACCCAGGCTGGCAAAGTGGACCGGTGCGAGACTGAATGAACTCCACCAGATGCGCCGTTGCGACTTGATAGAGCGTGACGGCGTGCAGGGCATCCGAATCACCGATGAAGGTGAGCACGTGCCCGGAATCCGTATGACTCTGAAGAATGTAGGCAGCCGCCGATGGGTGCCTTTGCATCAGGAACTGTCTAACTTCTGGTTATGGGCTCAGGCACAGCCAGAAGGGCCGCTGCTGCCAGTGAAAGCCGATAAATACGGCAACGTGTCCGCAGCGTTCAGCAAGCGGTATGGGAAGCTATTGCGTAACGTTTGCAAGATCAAGGACGAGGAAGTTGCGTTTCACTCATGGCGGCATCTGTTCGCCGATAAGTGCCGCGCAGCGGCGGTCTCCGCCGATGTACGCATGGCCTTGATGGGGCACAGTGAGGGCGGTGCCGCAGGCATGTATGGGGCCGGGGATGGGCTACCTGCGCGTGTACTCGCCGAGGCAGTCAGTCGGCTATGAACATTGCAGTATGATCCACATCAGATTGGCAGCCGGGAAAGGGGGCGTGTGTGGACATTTCAAGCGTGGACAAGCTGTACCTCGTAGTGCTGTTTGTCATTCCGGGATTCATCGGGATGAAGGTCTACGGGATTGCCGTGGCGGGCGATAAGCTTGATGCATCGAAGGCCATAGTTGATGCGGTCGCATTCAGCTGCCTCAACTACGCAATGTTTTCGTGGCTGATTTACTGGGCACAGACTTCGAATTTAAGACTCGACTATCCCGTTGCTTATGTTGCTTGCTGGGTATTTGTGCTTTTGTTCGCTCCAATCCTTTGCGCAGCGGCCTTAGTTGCGCTCCGCCGGTCTAAATTCATTGCCCGCTGGCTGCCCCATCCTACAGGCAAAGCATGGGACTACATCTTCAGCCAGCGTGAGTGGTTTTACCTCATAATAACCCTCAAGTCCGGGAAACGGCTCGGGGCTGCATACGGCCCCGGGTCATTTGCATCCAGTTTTCCGTGCGAGGAGCAAATCTATGTCGAGGAAGTATGGGACATAGATGATGCGCAGGGCTTCACGAGTGTGCATACCAATAGCCGCGGGATGCTAATCTCGGGAGCAAACATCGAATCAATCGAGTTTATAGGGCCTTACCATGAGCCAGAACAAGCCGACGACGAAGCCAGTGCGGGGAATTGGGCAGGACGGGTATCAACCCCTGGAAAAGAGGGGATACCAGCCGGGAGGGGTCAGCAAAGTGGGCGGGGGGTACCAACCGGCCACGGGCAAGATGCCGCCACCGCCGCCGCCGCAGAACAAGACCAGCAAGTAGTGCGCCACCGGGGCAGCGCATGAGCGATGTTGGGGTAGGCTTGATGTCGATCTTCAACTGCGCGCGCCCCTTGCTATTTGAGAACAAGGACGCTACGTATCCCTATTCGATAATAGGCACTGCCTTCATTGTGCGCTTTCGGGGTAGGCACTTCATCGTTAGTGCGGCGCACCTTTTGCGGAATTTCGAGGCGCATCAGGTGCGCTTTCAATACCATCCAAGCGTCGGCGACTTTGTTCCGTGGCGCAGTTGGTACTGTCTCGACGGCACTGATCGAGATGATCCTGACCAGTATGACCTAGTTGTATTTGCCGTAGATGACGCCGCTCTAGACTATTCCCGGTTCAAGGGTTACGAGCCGTACAACCTGCTCGAAATTGACGCCCTCACGATCTACAGTCAGCGATCCAGCTACGCCTTTAGAGGTTTCCCCACAAGTCTCCGCACGACTGACTATGATCTTCACCGTATTGAGACACAATCTGTCGTCGGTGATGGAAAGTACTTAGGCCCGTCTCTCAGAATGCATTTGCACGTTCTGAAGGTAAATCGCGTTGCTGACATCGGAGACTTCGATGGTCTAAGCGGTTCGCCCGTATTCCAAATCAATCACGTTGATGATCGGTACAGCAATGAGGCGTTCGCGGGAATGGCAATTCTAGGAACGGCTGCCGCTGGAACCGTAGAGTTTTTGGCGCACGGCAGAGTCGTGAGTGCGCTGATGAAAATTACTGACGGGGATGTTGCTCCCTCTATCAAAGACCGGTAGTGGGTGTGGCTTCGATGGTGCGAGCCGACGAAAGCCGGCTCGCCCTTATCAGGTCACGACCGCAAAGACGATCATTGCCACTGCCCGGAGGCACGCGGCCATGTCGATTCGCAGGTCCACCTTCACTGAGACTTTCATGGCTCATCACCTTGAAAGCTCGTGGCCACGAGCCGTTGAAAGGCGCTCGAACATTTTTAACCCGGCGTTGCTACCGGGCGCGGGCAACTGTCTAGAATCGTCGCCCACCCCCGCATTTGCGCTTACCCGGCAGTTGTGCTGATGGGGCGCATTTGCAGGTCAGCTCACTGCCCTTAAGGTTGGTCGCAAGGCACCGCCATTCGACTCCATACAGGCACTTCACCTTAAGCGGCTTTGGAGTGCCGCAGCCGGGATTTCCAGCCCCGGCGAGACAAAGCATAGCAGAATCAGCTATCGGCTGAGGCGCCCCTGAAGTATCCGTAGTTTTGCAGACGCAATTGCTACCTGGGGCGGGCATAATTAGCGCGCGTCATCATTAAGAGACCGTGAATGGATTAGAGCGTGGACGTCCAACCAAACAAGAAGACAATCCGCATTGCGAACGTGCTTATGCTGGAGCGCGAGATAGGCAGTCGGTCGGCACTGGCGCGCAAGGTGGGCTCATCGCAGTCTTATCTGTCGCAGTGCGTCGGCCCTAAAGCAGTGAGGGCAGTCGGCGACGAATTGGCGCGCCGGCTAGAGGAAGTCATGGGGAAACCGGTCGGGTGGATGGACGAATGCCACATAGAGGCCGAGGATTTGGAGATTGCACGTCGGATACATGACAAACTTCTTCAAGTGCCGCGCGCGCAATTGGAAGCGGTAGCCGCTCTGCTGGGGATTGACCCGAACGTCGCCGGCCCCAAGTAACGGACCATTTTTTGCTCTGGTTATTCGCGGGTGCTCACACCGCGCACGCGAGGCCAGCTTCCCCCGTGGGCACCCACCCGAACGCGCCCGCGAATCGACGCAGGCACGCGCATAAGACGCGTAGCGCCCGCACCCGCAGGAAACGCGTAGCGCGCCCAGCCTTAGTGGAGCGGCCAACGGGGCGGGCCACGCGCACTTCCGACCTTGACAAGCCATTTGCTACCTGCCAGATTTCGTCTGTACACACATTAAACGTTCGTCTTGAGAGGTGAACAGACATGGCAAACGGGAAGTTCGTCACGTACTACCGGGTGAGCACGCAGAAGCAGGGCCAGTCGGGGTTGGGCATCGAGGCGCAACGCAAGCTGGTGGAGACGTACCTGAACGGCGGCGCGTGGGAGATGCTGGCTGAGTACACAGAGGTCGAGACGGGCAAGGGTGCGGATGCGCTGGCGAAGCGGCCCAAGCTGGCCGAGGCGTTGGCACTGTGCAAGAAGCAAGGCGCGACGCTGGTAATCGCCAAGCTGGATAGGCTAGCCCGCAACGTGCACTTCATCTCCGGGCTGCTGGAGACGGGCGTGGACTTCGTGGCGGCGGACATGCCGCAGGCCAACAAGGTCATGATCCAGATGCACGCTGTCATGTCCGAGTGGGAGCGGGACCAGATCAGTGCACGGACGAAGGCGGCACTGGCGGCGGCCAAGGATCGAGGCGTGCGTCTGGGCACGGCTGGCGCATCCAATCTGAAGCCCAAGCTGGAGGAGCGGCAGCAGCAGGCCGATACCTTCGCCGAGAAGCTGCGCGGTGTGTTGGAGGGGATGCAGGCCCGTGGACTGAGTCGGCGAGAGATGGTTGAGGAGTTGAATACGCTGGGCATCCGCACTAGTACAGGCGGCACGTGGCACCTCACACAGTTACAGCGGACGCTGGGCCGGTTGGCTTAGTGCGGCCAGAGGCGAAGGCTCGACATGTCGGACTAGATTGCCGACAATCCGATTAAATTCACCATTGTCCCTGCCGGACGCGCCATTCTGTGGACCTTCAGCCGATCTGGATCATCCTGCTTTCCGTCTCTACGCCCATTGCAGGTGTTGTTGGGTTCGCTATCCAGCTTCGTCAGGTCACGAAGGCACGGCTGGAAAACGAGAAGCTGCAGCTTGAGATTGCCGCACTCAGAGCGAAGGCTGCCGAAGCTCAGACACTCATACAGCGGGTCACTCTGGATGAAGTAGAGAAGTACACACGGCCAGACATCATGTTCTCTATGCGAGACGAGATTCCGGTCTTCCGAAGTGGGACTGCAGGGGGCGCAGCTTCTGCTGGTCGCCGCATTGCTGATCGCCTATTTGCAGTGTTACTTGTCCTCGGTTTGCTGCTGTTTGCGGCCTATTTCGTCTATGACCTTTATCGCCTCGCGACTTGGCTGGGTGGAAAGCTACATGGAGGATGACCTGGGCGCTTGTATCACATCGACTCTCCTTTGAGTTGGTGACGGCCCGCTGAGACTCGCGAGGGCTTGGCCGTGCCTTGTGGGGATGAGGCCGGGGAATAGCTCGCCCTGTGGCTGCGGTGGCGTGAATGCGTAAGCGCAGGTGCGACCGGGCACGGCCACCCCGTACAGATTGATAAGTCGCCCGTCCCGCTGTGCGCAGCGCGCTGGCGCTGTTACAAAAATGTTCGATAGTGGACACAAGCGGGGCTGCTGCTTTGCCAAGGGCCAGAGGATTTCCCTCACTTCGCCTACCCGGAAACCCGCATAGTAGAGCCATTTCTCTCATTTCCCCCGAATACTTACGGCGTGACGGCGCGCAGCAAAATTCCGTGTCACCTGCCTCAAAATGTGCCCGCGCTGGGTACACCAAGCGCACTTGATAGGGATGCAAGACCCAGCCTAGGATGCGGTCCTCGCGTAGACAAACGCGAACGGGCTTGGCCGCTCGGGATCAATAGGCGCACTTCCGCCACGGGCGGCATTATCATTTGTGCGTTGCCTCAGTATGCCCCTTCAATGGTGGACCGGGGCGGGGACACCTTCGGGTGTGCCGGTTTCCTATTGACCGGTCGGCCAACCCCGCTTCAGGTCCGCCGCCCCCATCTTGGCCGATGCACGGCGGACCTCCACTCTCTCAATAGGAGGCCGCATCATGCGCCACGCAGCAGCACAAGCACACCAGCACCCGGTCCAACAGTCCCGCCGCACCTACAGCCAGGACGAACATGACGCGGCCTATGGCCTCGGCCAGTTCGGCGCGAAGCACTGGCCTGCCGCACGCAAGGCTATGCCGTCGGGCAGCACGCTGCGGGATTGGCGGGACAAGTGCACACGGGACTTTATCGCCAGCATGAGCGCGGATGGGCACGGGCTGCTGCCGTCGATGCTGGCGGGGTTCTATGACGAGACGGACGGCCGCTATGCGCTGGGCGAGTTGGCCGTGGAGTCTCGGCCTGCCATCGCGGCCGGGGACATTGTGCTGTGCATCGACGTGGAGGACGCTGAGGACTGGCTGACACTAGGCAAAACATACCGGGTGCATTCCGTCGAGGGTAGCGCGTTGGACACTGAGCGCGGGGCGTGTGCGATTCTGGTCATTACAGACGATAGCGGCGACACCAAAGGCTGGCACCACGCCTCCCACTTTATCCCTGCCTGACATACCGGCCACGCCGGTCGCACCCAAGGGCTGGCCTCCGGGCTGGCCCTTTTTCGTTGGGCCGGAACGCCCCGCTGCCATTTCGTCGCACGACACAGACAATACCCAACGTCTTTTCGTCCTACGACACAGATAAAGACCGCCCGGACAGTTCGGTGGGGGAATACCCAACGTCTTTTCGTCCTCTGACTTAGCTAGAAAGCCGCAACCAGCCAGCAACGCGTGACGCCGGCGTTGCGCACTCCCGGTGAGGTGGGATTTCCCTCACTTCGCCTCCCCGCTAACCCGCATGGTTGAGCCATTTCCGTCGCTATCCCCGAGAAATTACAGGGGAAGGACGGCGCTCGCCCATGCCTTAAGAAATCCACAACATGAGCGACACCCTATCCCAAGCCCTAGAACGCTCCTCACTCGCAGCATGGACCGTTTCCCGTACCAGAGCGGGCAAGGTCAAGCGCGTGCAGGAGTACGTGGACATGGCTACCGGGGAGATCATCCCCGCCCAGCAGGCATCAATCCCGCTGCTGGACCTACGCACCAAGCTGGCCGAGAAAGAGGCATCTCTGCGTAGCCTCCGCCCTGAAGTCCGAGAGTTCGCGTACTTCGTGCTGTGCTTCGCCAATAAGCGGCGCGGTATCACTCCGGGCATTGACTCCCTGTGCCATTGGTACGCCGGCATTACGGGGAAGCGTGCCGACAATGTGCGGCGCTATGTCCCCAAGCTGGAGCAGGCAGGAATCCTCGCCGGGGATAACCTGCTCGGCAAGCTGTGGCAGCGTACTGGCGGCAAGCCATCCGAATGCATGGGTGAGGAAGCCATTGCGGCTTGCCGCTACCAACAAATCAAGTGGAAGCTGCGGCGGAGCAGCATGGGTGATGGCCGCGACATAGACGCCGCCAACGATCCCGCCTACGCCGTCCCCGCCACCCTGCATTGACGCCATGTCGAAAGGAAAAGGCATCCGCAAGCACGATCCACGATGGCAAATGCACCACCAGCAGCCCCGAGCACGGGTACTTACCAAACGCATCCGGGAAATTGCCATCCAAGACACGGCGTTCGCTGACGAACTACGGAAGCGAACCGAGCCAGCCCGGATTGACGCGCTGGTAGCCGGTCGGGGCATCTTCTGGAGCGAGACGCCATGCCCGCGTTGTGCCAGCCCGCATCGGCGCGTGTATGACCGTGCCTGTTGGGCGTGTTGGAGTACGCGCTACCGTAAGCCTGAAGTATGGGAAGCCATTCGAGCGGGTCAAAGGTACGTCGGTGCGAAGCGCAGTAGGGACGGCTGGTTCGATCAGCAGGACATACGACGGCGAATCCGAGCCGGCGAATTCAACACCATTACACAGGGCGACATCACCGCCCGTGAACACCCGGACGGCCGACTTGAGATAACCCAGCCCCCGGACCTCAAATGCCCCGACTTGCGGGCGATCCATCCAACCCGACTATTCCAGTTGCTGCGTCAGCACCCCGAGCTTGTGGAGGCGCTGCGCCGCGCTGGATGGTCTATTGATTAAGGAAAAAGAGAATGAGCAACACCAACACACACCCGCTGGAAAATGACTCGAGCGAACGCGAGTACTTTGAGCGCATCTCGCAGCATAGCAACGCAGTGGGCCAGTACCGCCGACTTACGGAGAAGCTGACTGGCTACCTGCCGACATGGGCGGCTCGAAAGAAGCCGGGGCGCAAGTCCAACGCAGAGCGTCCCGCGCTTGGCGGAACAATCGGCGGAGCCGCTGAATGATGCGCCGGTTCCACAAACCGACGGTGCCTAATGGCGTTGCACATGCCGTGCGCGAACATAAAGCACGACGAAATGGGGCGATTCGGGATGCGGAACTGAGCGTGTCGCTTCGACAAGCGGCGCACCGAAACGCCGCCATGATCGAGGACAGGCTCGCGGGGATGAGTAAGCAAGAGATTGCAGGGAAATACAACGCGCCCCTGAGCCTTGTGTCGCTCGTTACGGATACCTGTGAGCCGTTCTGAGCCTCATCAGCGAACCGACGTAGCGGCCCTCCAACTCACCTCTATTCCCCGGCGTCGTGCCGGGATTCTCATTTCTTGGCGTGCTCAAGTAGCGCGTCCAATACAGGAGATTCACAATGGCAGTTCCCGACTCTTTCGCTCTCAACTCCGACGGCGGAGTAGTTCTACAGGATGCAGTGCAGACAAGCGCCCCAGCCACGCAGATCAGCGGCTCGGCCTCAACGACCGTACCCCAGGCAATAGGTGCGCAACTCGCGCCCACCGATTGGAA
>JAFAJB010000230.1 GCA_019236395.1 Cupriavidus sp. | reverse complement strand
CGCAACCTTCGCCAGAATCGACGCAGCCGAAATAGCGCGGACCTTCGCATCGCCCTTGACGATGGCCTCAACCGGGAATGCCACTTCCGGGCAACGATTGCCATCGACTTGCACGAGGTCGGGAATCACGCCTTTGCCGGCCAGGCCCTGCACCGCCCTTTGCATGGCCAGCATCGATGCGTGCAGGATATTGAGCGAATCGATCTCGGCCACCGAAGCCGACGCGATATGCCAACCCAGCGCGCGCTCGCAGATCCGATCAAACAGTGCTTCGCGCTTCCCGGCACTGAGAATCTTCGAATCAGCCAATCCGCGAATCTGACGCGCAGGATCCAGCACCACCGCGGCGGCATAAACCGGACCCGCCAACGGGCCGCGTCCTGCCTCATCAACGCCACACAGGCGCTGTACCACCGCAACCGTCTGTGTCAGATCAAGACCAAGTTGAGCCGACGCCATGACTTTCGACCTTGCCATCAAACCACCCCGCGACTATGCATCAGGTCAACAACCACGCCTGCCGCCAGCTTCGCGGTGTCGCGCTTCAAGGTTTTGTGCATGGTCGTAAAGTGTTCGCGCAGGAATGCGACGTTGCCTTCGTCATTGAGCTGCAGCAGCGTCTCGCGCGCCAGCGCCTCCGGCGTGGCATCGTCCTGTAGCAACTCAGGCACGACAAAGCGCCCCGACAGAATATTCGGCAATCCTACGTACGGCAGATACCCCTGCCGTTTCATGATCTGCGCCGTAAGCCAGGGCACCTTGTACGAGATCACCATCGGCTTCTTGTACAGCGCGGCCTCCAGCGTAGCCGTGCCACTTGCCAGCAGCACCACATCCGCCGACTCCATCGCCAGATGCGATTGGCCCTCCACGATGGTAAGGTCCACATCCGGGTACTGAGCATGAAAGGTCTCGACGATCTCGCGCAGCGATGCGCTGGCCGCGGGCAGAACGAACGCCAGGTTGCCGTCCATGCGGTGCATGCGATCCATGGCCGCGAAGAACGTTGCCCCGAGATTGCGCACCTCGGACTGCCGGCTACCTGGCAGCACGGCCACGATCCGCTTGCCTTCCGGCAGGCCCAGCTTGGCGCGGGCACCGGCAACGTCCGGTACCATCGGAATGACATCGGCCAGCGGATGACCAACGTAGGTCGCCGGGATGCCAGCCTTCGCGTAGATTTCCGGCTCGAATGGGAACAGGCAAAGGATATGATCGACCGCCCGCGCAATCGTGCGGATTCGCCCGCCGCGCCATGCCCAGATCGACGGGCTGACAAAATGCACCACCGGAATGCCAGCCCGGCGCAGGGGCACCTCAAGCCCGAAGTTGAAGTCTGGGGCATCAACGCCGATAAAGCAGAGCGGCGGCTGCGCCAGAAGCCGTTCACGAATTGCCCGGCGCGTGGCCAGGATCTCGCGCAGCGAACCCAGAACTTCCACATAGCCGTTAACCGACAGTGTCTCCATCGGCCAATGCGAGACAAAGCCCTGGGCCATCATCCGTCGACCGCCGATCCCGGCGTAGCCCACGGATTCGCCAAGTCTCGCGTGTAAACCTTCCAGCAAAAGCGAAGCCAGGAGATCACCGGATGCCTCGCCGGCAACCATGGCGATCGTGCCTCGCTTGTTCACATCAGCCCCCACACTGGCGGGAAGCGTGGCCTGCACGGCGGCGTCGATCATGTTGCGCCGGAATCAGCGAACGATACCGCGCTGGGTCGCGGCCAGAAACTCCACGAACGCCTGGAGAGGCACGGCCGTGGTGGCATCTGTCTGACCAAGCATCGCAGTAATTTCGGCGCGCGCATCGTCGAAACTCAAGTCGGACTTGTAAAGCAGCTTGTAAGCCTGGCGCAATGCAGCAATCTGAGCGGCGTCGAAGCCACGGCGACGCAACCCCTCGACGTTGATGCCATGCGGGGTCGCCTTGTTGCCATTCTTGTCACTCGCCGCGATCACGAATGGCGGCACGTCCTGCACCAGCGCAGAGGCACCGCCCAGCATCGCGTGGGCGCCAATACGCACGTACTGGTGCACGCCGCTCATGCCGCCCAGGATCGCCCAGTCACCGACTTCCACGTGGCCGGCAATCTGCGCGTTGCTTGAGAACACCGTATGGTTGCCCACGCTGCAATCATGCGCGATGTGCACGTAGGCCATGATCCAGTTGTCGTTACCGAGACTGGTCACCCCGCGATCCTGCACCGTACCAGTGTGGATTGTCGTGAATTCGCGAATGGTGTTGCGATCGCCGATCACGAGCTGCGTCGGCTCGTTGGCGTACTTCATGTCCTGCGGCACCCCGCCCACGGAAGCATATGGCCCGATCCGGTTGCCTTCGCCAATCGTGGTATGGCCTTCCACCGTGGTATGCGAGCCGATTTGCGTGCCGCTGCCGATCCGCACATTCGGGCCAACAATTGAAAACGGGCCGACAGTCACATCGCCGGCCAGTTCCGCCTTCGGGTCGACCAGTGCGGTGGGATGGATTTGCGTCATACGTCCTGTCCTGTGGTCTGTTCTGCTCGGAGCCGCAAACAAAACGATCCTGGCGTCGTTGCGCGGCCCTGGTCAGTACTACTTGTACTGTCTGCGGTCTCGCGCCTGGCCAGAATCGATTCTCTTCGTCCTGTTGGCGGCTCGTGATTCGTTACTCAGCCTTCAGCCTGCTTGACGGTGCACATCAGCTCGGCTTCGCAGGCCACTTCACCATCAACGGTCGCGCAGGCCTTGAACTTCCAGATACCGCGGATATAGCGCTCCACGGTCACGTTCAGATGGAGTTGGTCGCCCGGATACACCACGCGCTTGAAGCGCGCGCCGTCGATCCCGACGAAGTAATACAGCGCACCTTCCTTGCGCTCCATATCTGCGCCAAAAGTGAGCAGGCCGGCCGACTGGGCCAGCGCTTCAAGGATCATGACACCCGGCATCACCGGTTGTTCAGGGAAGTGGCCCATGAAGTACGGTTCGTTGATCGTCACGTTCTTCAGGGTCTTGATGCGCTTCTGCGGCTCGAACTCGAGCACGCGGTCGACCAGCAGGATCGGATACCGATGCGGCAGAAGCTTCAGGATCTTGCGGATATCGATGTCGGATGCGGTCATGATGATTTCTCTTCGTCTTGTTTGCTTTGGGCCGGGGCATTTTCGCCGCGCAGCCTGCGTTCCAGTTGCACCACGCGTTCGCGCAGCTTTGACAAGCCACGTACGATCGCCGCGTTTCGTTCCCACTCGCCGTGCGACGTGAACGGGAACACGCTGGTGAAATGCCCACCGGGTTTTGTAATCGATTTGGTAATCGACGTGCCGCCCGAGACCGTAGTCCGGTCGGCGATATTCAAATGGCCAGAAAAGTTGGCGGCGCCACCAATCACGCAGAAGCGGCCGATCTTCGTGCTGCCCGACACCGCGGCCGTACCCGCGATGACAGTATGGGCACCTACGTGAACGTTATGCGCAATCTGCACCTGGTTGTCGATCTTGCAGCCATCCTCGATCACCGTGTCGGACATCGCGCCACGGTCGACCGCTGTATTGGCGCCGATTTCCACGTCGTTGCCTAGCACCGCGCGCCCCACCTGGGCAATCTTGACGTATTCGACGCCGGCCGGACCGCTGTCCGGTGCG
>JAFAJB010000196.1 GCA_019236395.1 Cupriavidus sp. | reverse complement strand
CGAAGAAAGCGGACCTGGGAAAACTGGTGTCGTATGAAATGGGGAAATCGTACCAGGAAGGCCTGGGCGAAGTGCAGGAGATGATCGATATCTGCGACTTCGCCGTGGGCCTGTCGCGGCAGTTGCACGGGCTGACGATCGCCTCGGAACGGCCTGCGCATGCGATGCGCGAAACCTGGCATCCGTATGGCCTCTGCGGCGTGATCTCGGCATTCAACTTTCCGGTGGCGGTGTGGGCGTGGAACGCCGCGCTGGCGCTGGTCTGCGGCAATGGCGTGATCTGGAAGCCGTCGGAAAAGACGCCACTCTGCGCGCTGGCCGCGCAGGGCCTGCTCGATCGCGTGTTCGATGAGCATGCGCCCCAATTCGGCGGACTCTGCTGTGTGCTGCCCGGCGGCCGCCATCTTGGCGCGCACCTGGTGCAGCATCCCGCCGTGCGCCTGATGAGCGCGACCGGATCGACGCGCATGGGCAGGGAGGTCGGCATGGCCTGCGCCGCGCATTTCAAGCGGGCAATTCTCGAGCTCGGCGGCAACAACGCGGCCATCGTCGCGCCATCGGCCGACCTCGAACTGACGATTCGCGCGATGACGTTCGCTGCGGCGGGTACGGCCGGGCAGCGCTGCACCACATTGCGTCGCGCGTTCGTCCACGCCGATCTGATCGAGACCGTGACGAACCGGCTGCGCCAGGTGTATGCGCGGCTTCCGGTTGGCGATCCGCTGCAGGACGGCACGCTGGTCGGGCCGCTGATCGATCAGGCCGCCGGCGATTCCATGGCCAACGCGCTGGCCAGCTGCCGCGCCCAGGGAAATATCGTGCATGGCGGCGAGCGTCTGCTTGGCGATCACTACCCCCACGCCTGCTACGTACGGCCCGCCCTGGTGCTGACCGATGCACAGCACGACACAATGCTGACCGAGACCTTCGCGCCAATCCTGTACCTGATGCCCTACACCTCGCTCGACGAGGCTATCGCGCTCAATAACGCGGCATCGCATGGGTTGTCGTCGTGCATCTTTACCGAGTCGTTGCGGGAGGCCGAACTGTTCCTGTCCGCGGCCGGCAGCGACTGCGGCATTGCCAACGTCAACATCGGTACCAGCGGTGCCGAGATCGGCGGAGCATTTGGCGGCGAGAAGGCGACTGGCGGCGGGCGGGAGTCGGGGTCGGACGCGTGGAAGGGCTACATGCGGCGCGCCACCAACACCATCAACTATGGCGACGCATTGCCGCTGGCGCAGGGTATTCGCTTCGATTTGTGATCGCTTGGGTGCGCGTCTACGTGCGTGCGTGGGTGCGCGCTTACGTGCATGAATACGTTGCGAATCGTAACAAGGGTTACAGCAGCTTGACGCTGTATTACCAGTCACCCCCGTATAACGTTCTTGAGGGTAGCAGCATCACAACAAGGACGTGGCAATGAAAACAATACTGATGGGTTTGGCAGTGGCTGGTGCGGCCATGCTTGGTGGTTGCGCGGTGTATCCCACGCCGTACGGCCCGGCCGTGGCGCCCGCTCCGGTGGCCGTCGCCGCGCCGGTCTACGTTGGCCCGCCCGCGGTGGTAGTGCGGCCTTATGGCTACTACGGCGGCGGCTACTACGGTGGCTACTATGGCCGCCGCTATTACCACTGGTAAGCGAAGGCGCTTGATTCCACTGTGTTCTCCCCTCTCACGCAGGGCGGGAGAGGGGCCGGGGGAGACGATCGGTAGCATTCGAGACGCCGTCTGTTCTCTCCCCCTTTCCCGCAGTGCGGGAGAGGGGAGCGCATAACAACGCTCAGCGCATCAATTTTCCGCAGCGCCGTTCAGCCCGCCCCAGCCCGGAGCGAGCTTCTCGCCAATTTCCCGCAGATCCACCAGTTCGAGCACCCGTCCGACCGTATGGTCGACCAGTTCGGCGATGGTCTGCGGCTTCTGGTAGAACCCCGGCACGGGCGGGAACACGATCCCGCCCATTTCCGTCACCGCCGTCATATTGCGCAGATGCGCCAGGTTCAGCGGCGTTTCGCGCACCATCAGCACGAGCCGGCGCCGCTCCTTGAGCGTGACATCGGCAGCTCGCGTGATCAGGTTGTCGGATAGTCCGTGGGCAATCGCGGCCAGCGTGCGCATCGAGCACGGGGCGATGATCATCGCATCGGCACGGAACGAGCCGCTGGCGATCGTCGCGCCGATATCGCGCACGTTGTGCACCACGTCGGCCAGCGCTTCCACGTCGGCGCGGGCCATGTCGAGTTCGTGCTGCAGGTTCATGACGCCCGCGGGCGAAATCAGCAGATGCGTTTCCACATTGCTCGCGCCCTGCAGCACCTGCAGCAGCCGGACGCCGTAGATGGCGCCCGTGGCGCCCGTGATGGCGACGATCAGCCGTTGCGGCGCGCCGCCGTTTGTCACAGGCATGATGGGTTGAGGCCCAAGGCTTCTCGAGTTTCTCGGGCCCTTCAGGCCTTCAGCAGCGATTGCAGTTCGCCGTTCTGGTACATCTCCATCATGATGTCCGAACCGCCGATGAACTCGCCGTTCACGTAGAGCTGGGGAATCGTCGGCCAGCTGGCGTAGTCCTTGATGCCCTGGCGGATCGCCTCGTCTTCGAGCACGTTGACCGTGGTCGGGGCGTCAACGCCGCAGGCCTTCAGGATCTGGATGGCACGGCCCGAAAAGCCGCACATCGGGAATTGCGCGGTGCCCTTCATGAACAGGACCACAGGGCTGCCCTTCACGATCTGGTCGATCTTCTGTTGTACGTCACTCATGATGAAAACGTTCCGGTTGCGCGCGGCGCAGAAGAGCGTCGCTGAATTGGGGGAATCGGTCCGGATTTTACCGGATTCGCGCCCTGCCTTCAGGTAAGGGTATTCGGGCCGGAAATCAACCGGGCAGGCGGCCGGCGCTGCAGCGATCGTGGCCTGCCAGGTCGAGTGCGGTAAAGACCTCGGCAAAGCCCGCCCGGGTCAGCAGGGCGCGCGTTGCTTCGCCCTGGTCGTAGCCGTGTTCCATCAGCAGCCAGCCGCCGGGCAGCAGGCGCTCGGCCGCGCCGGCCACGATGGTGGCCAGGTCGCTCAGTCCGTCATCGTGATCGGTCAGTGCGTCGAGTGGCTCGAAACGCAGATCGCCCTCCACCAGATGCGGGTCACCGGCGGCGATGTACGGCGGGTTGCTGACGATCAGGTGGAAGCGCAGGCCGTCAGGCAGCGCGGCGTACCAGTCGGAGACCAGGAAGTGGATGCCACTGGCCTCGAGTGCGCGTGCGTTGTCCTGCGCCACCATCAGCGCGCCGGGCGAGATATCGGTGGCCCAGACCTCGGCGTCGGGGCGCTCGCTGGCGATCGTCACGGCCAGGATGCCGGAGCCGGTGCCCATGTCGAGCACGCGCGGCGACTTGACCCCGGCGATGCGCGCCAGCGAGGCCTCCACCGCCACTTCGGTATCGGGGCGCGGAATCAGGACATCTGGCGTGACGCGGAAGGTGCGGCCGAAGAATTCGCGTTCGCCGAGCAGGTACGCCATCGGCTCCCCCGTCAGCCTGCGGGCCAGCAACGTGGAAAATGCATCACGCTGAGCGGCATTCAGCGGTTCGTTGTCGCGCGTGATCAACTGGGTGCGAGTGAATCCGGTGACGTGCGAAAGCAGCATGCGGGCTTCCAGCGCCGGGAGTCCCGCGATGGCAGCAAGAGTCAGCGCTTCGCGCAACGTGGGGGCGGGCGCCAGCGCGCCCTGTGGATTCGTGGACATCGGCGTACTTCGCACTTCGACTTCAAGAGGACCCGTGAGCCAACTCGTAAAAAACCCCGTCGGAGCTGCCCGGACGGGGTTTTTTCATGGCTTCGCAATTGGCGCCTAGTGTAAGCCGAATCCGGCTCCCATGGCGCTGATGCTCGGCGTAGGGGATTTACTTGTTGACGGCATCCTTGGCCGCGTCCTTGGCCGCGGACATCGCGTTGTTGGCGTCTACCTTGGCCTTGTCGGCGGCGGCGGAGACATCGGCAGCTGCATCGCTGGCGGCGGCCTTGGCGGCGTCCGCTGCATCGGATGCGGCGGCGGCTGCGCCACTGGCAGCGGCCTTGGCCGAATCGGCGGCGCTCTGGATGGCGGTGTCAGTGTTCGTTTGCGGCGCCTCTTCCTTCTTGCTGCAGGCAGCCATGGCGGCGGTGATCATCAGCAGGGCGAGCAGTTTTTTCATGATTTCATCCTTGTATGTCTGTTGGAGGAGCGAACTTCCATCCAGACTTCGAGACCCCTGCGCCTTAAAAGTGACGTATCGGGGTGGTCTGGTCGCAATCGATTATAGACAGCGCGCTTTCGCCGGCCAGTGCTGTTTCAAGCATTTACTTCAGTTACAAATTCAGGCGTCCTCGCCCAGCGCGGCGAGCTGGTCGGCCTGGTGTTCGGCGGACAGGGTCGAAACGAGTTCGTCCAGATCGCCGTCCATGATCATGTCGATCTTGTAGAGCGTGAGGTTGATGCGGTGGTCGGTCACGCGGCCCTGCGGGAAGTTGTACGTCCGGATGCGGTCGCTACGGTCGCCCGAGCCGATCAGGTTGCGGCGCGTGCTGGCTTCCTTGGCCTGTGCGGCACGGAGCTGCCCGTCCTTGATACGCGCGGCCAGCACCTTCATCGCCTTTTCCTTGTTGCGATGCTGGCTGCGATCGTCCTGGCACTCGACCACGATGCCGGTGGGCAGGTGGGTCAGCCGCACGGCGGAGTCGGTCTTGTTCACGTGCTGGCCGCCGGCGCCTGAAGCGCGGAATGTATCCACGCGCAGGTCCGATGGGTTGATCTCGACCTCGCCCACCTCGTCGGCCTCGGGCATCACGGCCACGGTGCAGGCGGAAGTGTGGATGCGGCCCTGCGATTCGGTGGCCGGCACGCGCTGCACGCGGTGGCCGCCCGACTCGAACTTGAGCTTCGAGAACGCCGCATCCCCGGCGATGCGCACGATCACTTCCTTGTAGCCGCCGAGATCCGACGCCGACTCGCTCATGATCTCCACCTGCCAGCGCTGACGTTCCGCATAGCGCGTGTACATGCGCAGCAGGTCAGCGGCGAACAGCGCGCTTTCCTCGCCGCCGGTGCCCGCGCGGATTTCCAGCAGCAGATTGCGGTCGTCGTTCGGGTCCTTCGGCAGCAGCAGGGTCTGCAGGGTCTCTTCCAGCGATTCGAGCCGTTCACGCGCTGCGCCGATCTCGTCGGCCGCGAACTCCTTCATCTCGGGATCGTCGAGCAATGCCTGGGCGGTGGTCAGGTCTTCCTGCGCCTGGCGATACTGTCCATATTGCTCGGCAACCGGCGACAGCTCGGCATGCTCGCGCGACAGCTTGCGGTACTGGTCCATGTCCGCCGTCGCGTTTTCGCGGGCGAGCAGGGCGTTGACTTCGTCGAGTCGCTCGGCCAGTTGGTCGAGCTTGTGGAGCATGCTGGCTTTCATCGGATGCGGAGAATTGGGGGTCGCTGGGGCGGTGCGCTGGGCGCGTGGATCGGCCGCGCGGATGGCCGGATGCTGGCGAGTGCGCCAGCCAATGCAGAGCGGAGCGGCTAGCGCTCGGAGTGGCTGCTGTGGCGGAACAGGCCCGGCACCAGGCGCAGCAGCGCCTCGCGGTCTTCGCCCTGGGTGTGGTTCAGCGCGTGGGTCGGACCATGCAGGAACTTGCGCGTCAGTGCGCCGGAGAGTGCTTCGAGCACGGCCGCGGGATCGTCGCCGCGTGCC
Source organism: Cupriavidus sp. (assembly GCA_019236395.1). Lineage (GTDB taxonomy): Bacteria > Pseudomonadota > Gammaproteobacteria > Burkholderiales > Burkholderiaceae > Cupriavidus. Next base: position 1,098 of record JAFAJB010000196.1, on the reverse strand, counting down.
AGCATGCGGCGTGCGCGTTCGACCTCGGCCTGGCGGATCGCCTCGCCCTGCGATTGCAGTTCGCGGATCACGGGCACCACGCTACGTGTCTCCAGCCAGTGCATGAAGTTCTGCACGCGCGTCTCGATGATCGCCTCGGCCTGCGCCACGGCAGCCTGGCGCATCGCGTTGCCTTCGCGCACGACCGCGCCAAGATCATCGACGGTGTACAGGAACACGTCGTTGAGGCGCGCCACTTCGGGTTCCACGTCGCGCGGCACGGCCAGATCGACCATCATGATCGGACGATGCTTGCGGCGCTTGACGGCGCGCTCGACCGCGCCCAGGCCGATGATCGGCAGCGAGCTGGCGGTGCAGGACACCACGATGTCGAATTCGTGCAGCCGGTCGCCAAGGTCCTGCAGGCGGATCGCCTGCGTGGTCAGACCCTGTTCGGCCAACTGTTCGGCCAGCTTCTCGCCGCGTTCGACAGTCCGGTTGGCCACCACGATCTGGCGCGGCATCTGCGCGGCGAAGTGCGTGGCGCAGAGTTCGATCATCTCGCCCGCGCCGATGAACAGCACGCGCTGCGTGGAGACGCTTTCGAAAATACGCTGCGCCAGACGCACCGCGGCGGCGGCCATCGACACCGAATGCGCACCGATCTCGGTCTGGCCGCGGACTTCCTTGGCCACCGCGAACGTGCGTTGGAAAAGCTGGTTCAGGTACGTGCCCAGCGCACCGGCCTCGCCGGCGGTGCGCACCGCATCCTTCAACTGCCCCAGGATCTGGGTCTCGCCGAGCACCATCGAATCGAGCCCGCTGGCAACGCGGAACGCATGGCGCACGGCTTCCGACTGGGGCAGGGCGTACAGGTGAGGTGCAAGTTCCGACGCGGGAACGTTGTGGTGCTGCGCCAGCCAGCGCAGCGTGTGCTCGAACCCTTCCGAGCCCGGCTGCAGCACGTCGGTGGCGCAGTAGATCTCGGTTCGGTTGCAAGTGGAAAGAATCGCCGCCTCGGTGCCATTGCGACCCGCCATGTGGGTTCGCAGGGTGCCAAGCGCGGGTTTGATCTGCTCAAGCGGAAACGCCACACGTTCGCGGAGCGAGACGGGTGCC
>JAFAJB010000169.1 GCA_019236395.1 Cupriavidus sp. | reverse complement strand
GCGGCAGGCCGCTGGAAACCAGCCTGAGCGAATGGCTTCCTGACTGGGCCGGAGGGCGCGCAACCCCTTGGCGCGAGAGCGCGCCACGGTCGATCTGGTCGATGTGCGGGCCGCGCCCCGCCGGTGGGAAGGTGAGCCCGACGGAGCATTCCGCCAGCCCGTACACCGGGGTCATCGCTTTTTGATCCAGTCCGTACCTGGAAAAGCGTGCAGCAAATTTCGCGATGGTGTCCGGGCTGACGGGCTCGGCACCGTTGTAGGCCACGCGCCAGGTGCTCAAGTCCAGGCCGTCCAGGTCCTGCTCGTGCAGTTTGCTTGCGCAAATCTCGTAGGCGAAATTCGGCGCGGCAGACATCGTGCCGCGGTGCTGGTGAATGGCCCATAACCATGAGGCGGGACGCGTCAGGAAATCCGTCGGGCTCAGTAGCACCAGGCGGAAGCCCACCAGCAAGCTCCCCATGCACGCGCCGATCAAGCCCATGTCGTGGTAAAGCGGTAGCCATGATACGAAGACATCCTCGGCGGTTGCTCGGGCCGACTGCTCCATGGCGCGCAAGTTCGCCAGCAAGTTCGCGTGGGTCAGGATGACCCCCTTCGGATTGCCCGTGCTGCCGGAGGTGTACTGCAAGAAGGCAATGTCTTCCGACCGACGCGTGACGGGCCGCAGCGCGCTGTCGGTCTTGCCGAAGTCCGCGGGCGTCCGGATCTGGCGCAGCGATGCGCATTGGGCCCGCAGCAGGCCCAGCAGTGACTTGGCGGCGGGCAAGGTGACCAGGATGGCTGCTTCGGCATTGGCAAGGATGCCGGCGCTGCGCCGCATGTGATCCTCGATCTGCGAAAGGCGCGCCGGTGGATAAAGGGGCACCGGGACGCAGCCTGCGTACAGTGCGCCGAAGAAGACTTCGAAGAAGTCCCGCCCGGTGGGCAGCATCAACGCCACTCGGTCGCCGGGCGCGAGTCCCAGACGCGCCAGCCCGGCTGCGATGGCTAATGCACCGGCCTGCAACGCGTGGTAGCTAAGGTCGCCGCTACCTACGATGGTCGCGTACACCTGGTCCCCATGTGAAGCAGCATGCCAGTCAATCAACTCCATCAGCGTCTGGGCGCTGTCCGGGGGGCGGTTGGCCGCCGGCGACCTGACTGTCTCCTGCAAGTTCGCGGGCGCAGGCGCGGTGGCGCCGACCGCGTTGCCGTACTTCCGTGCGCTCAGGCGAAGCAGGTCACGCGGCGTCTCGGCCGCCAACAACGCCTTCTCGTCGACCATCGCCCCATAGCAGTGCTCGATGCGAGTCAACAGTTCCGCCCGCGCCAGGCTATCCAGGCCAAAATCCCGCTCCAGCGAATGGTCGAGCCCGAACGTCCCCACTTCTTGCGCACCAGGCCGGAGCTCGGCCGCCAATTCACGCACGATATCCAGAAGGCGTTGAGCGTCGGCAATTCCGGCGGCATCGGTGGCAGGCGCATCGGGTCTGTGCGAGTCCATCATTGCGTCTTCACCCAAATATGACTCTTTGCTATGCGTGTTGAGGTCGGCAAGGGGTGACCTGGACCGCCCCATTTGGCACCCGGCGCGCTGGCCGGCACTATGCCGCGGGCTGGAGCCATGGCCTCGCACGTGCGCTGCGCGTCGGATGCTCAGGCGAAGCGCAGAGCGCTGACCTGCAATCAGTGTTTGTCCACGTGGTGCCGGTCCGGTTGATGCACGTCAAGCACAACCGGTGCGATGTCGCATCTTCTCGAAGCCCGCTTGCCTTGATGCAGAACAAGCTGCATGGGGACCTGAGTGCCAAGCTGAGAACAGCCGTATGTGCCAGGCTACTTCCACGCTTTCTTGAGGAATGCATCATGAGAATCGACGAAATATATTCCCGTCAGGCTGTGCATATCCCGACATCCTGCACGCTGCAGGAGGCGGCGGTGCAGATGCGGGACAAGCATGTGGGATCGCTGATTGTTACGGAACCTGCCCCGGCCGGCGAGCGTGTCGTCGGCATCCTGACGGACAGGGACATCGTGCTTCAGGGAACGGCAGCGGGCGCCGATCCTGGCATGACGGCGGTCGCCGACGTCATGACGCCAGGTCTGGTCACCGTCCCGCTGCAGGCGAACGTCCACGACGCCATGCAGTTGATGCTGTCGCACGGAGTACGTCGGCTGGGCGTGCTCGACGGGGAAGCAGTGACGGGCGTGCTATCGATGGACGACATTCTGGGTGCGATGTCCACGGATTGGGGCATGCTATCCGCACTTGTCCGCAATGAGCAGGAGCGCGAGCGTTCCGGTCACGTGCAATCGCCGCTTCGCATGTGATGAGGCCGGATGGGAGACAGCCGTGACACATCCAATCGTTTCTTCGGACACTGGCGTGGAGTACCTGAAGCTGCCTCCTCCCATGAGAGACGGGGGCATGCCACTGTTGGGGGCGCTGCAGCACCGGCGCTCCACGAGAACCTTTGCGCCAGCATCACTGGATGACGTGATCTTGTCCACGCTGTTGTGGGCAGCATTCGGCATCAACCGGCCCGATACCGGCCAGCGCACCGCGCCGTCAGCCCGCAACTGGCAGGAGATCGATCTCTACCTCGCCATGCCGGACGGGCTCTATGTACTGGAACCGGTCGACTGGCGGCTCAGGCTGGTAGTGGGAGAAGACCTCCGCGCGGCAACTGGCCTGCAGGACTACGTGGGAAGCGCACCCCTGAACATTGTCTACGTCAGCCGACTTTCGAAACTTGACGAGACGGACAAGCCCCTGCGCCAGTTCTATACGGCGCTGGATACCGGATTCATCAGCCAGAACGTCTACCTGTTCTGCGCCGCATTCGGTCTTGCGACAGTTGCGCGGGGTCTGCTGGACCGCCGGGCGCTTGCCAGGGCGATGCGGCTCGATGCCGACCAGCGCGTTGTCCTGGCCCAGAGCGTTGGTCATGCGGCGTGATTTGTCTGGCCGCGGCCGGGAATGCTGCAGACGCAATATCTTGATTGCATGTGAGGACACCCATGAAAGGCGATATCCAACTCAAGCAGGACGTGATCGAGGAACTGAGCTGGGACCCGGCCGTCGATGCGACCGGGATTGGTGTACAGGTCAATGATGGAGTGGTGACACTGACCGGCCACTTGGCCAGCTTGGCGGAGAAGTACGCTGCAGAGGCCGCGGTGAAACGTGTCGCCGGTGTCAAGGCGCTGGCGGTGGAGTTGGACGTGCGTTTGCCCGACGACTTCCAGCGCACGGATGCCGAGATCGCACGCGCCGCTGCCAATGTTCTTGACTGGAACACCATGATTCCCAGCGAGCGCATCAGGATCATGGTGGAGCATGGTGCGGTGACGTTGACGGGCACCGTCGACTGGTACTACCAGCGCATGGAGGCTGATCACGCCGTGGCCGGACTGTATGGCGTAACCAGCGTGGCGAACGCCATCCTGGTACGTCCGCAGACGGACCAGGTTGATCTGGGCTTGCGGATCAAGGCGGCAATCGAGCGCCAGGCGGCATGCGATGCAAGCCGTGTCACGGTGACGGTCAAGGACGGTGCGGTGACACTCGGTGGAACCTTGCCCAACTTGGCCGAGCGCGAAGCAGTGGCAAATGCTGCATGGTCGGCACCGGGGGTAAGTTCCGTCAGTAACAACATCCGGATAAGTCTTTGACTCGCGGTGGCTACCGCCGGTCACTGGCTGCGGGCATGCGCGCGCGGCACGCTTGCCTGCGAGCCTGGACTGATGCAGAAATGCCTGTAGCGGCCGTCGTCAATAGTCTTCCTCGAACATCCCCGCTCCGGGCCTGGCGTTGCCGTTGCCGACACCAGGCGGGTGCCGCTGGACGGCGACCATGCAGTCCGTCGTGAGCAGCAGCGACGCGATCGAAATCGCGTTTTGCAGAGCGGTGCGTACAACCTTGACGGGGTCGACCACGCCAAGTTCCAGCATGTCGCCAAACCGCTCGCTGGCGGCGTCATAGCCGTGCAGCGCAAGCAGCACCTGAGAGCGGCTGCTGGAGCAATCCACGGGGACAGGGCGATGATTTGCCCTACTGGGCAATGTGGGGGTACAGGCGTGCGCTGATTGCCACCAGCACCACAAGGGCTCCAGCCAGAACAAGGAAGTCCATTGGCAGGCCGAACTGCTGGTTGGCAGGAGACTGGGGCAGCAGAATGATACGAAGCGCGTCAACCTGATACGTGAGGGGGTTCATGTGGGAGATGATCTGCAGTGCATGCGGCATCATCGCCGTCGGATAGATGGCATTGCTTGCGAAGAACAACGGCATGGTCAGAAGTTGGCCAACACCCATGAATCTCTCCCGGGTCTTGACCAGGCAGGCGATGATCAGGGAGAAGCTGGAGAAAACAGCAGCCCCCAGCACCACGAAGACGATCAGGCCAACAATGGCCGTGGCGTCGCATCGAACGGATACCCCAAGTGCGAGGCCAAGTGCCATGACGACAACCGCCTGGACAAGCGCGCGCACGCCGCCACCCAGGCATCTCGGCTCCCCGTCAGGCATCAACGATTGGCTTCTGCTCAATCTATGCACGGACCCGGAAAGAGGGTTGATACGCATCAATTCGGGGCGGGCGTCGCTGTTGCAAGTCGAAATGTGCTGATCGACGCACAACGGAAAGCCGCAACTTCCGGAAATGCCTCCAAGACTCTGCCGGGTGCTGCTGCTCGAGCTGTCCATGCCTGGCCGAATCCAAAGCGCGCTCCGTGGTCTGGCGGGTTGGTTCGTGACGAGTACCCCCCGAAGGGGGGTACATCTCGTGCCGATTTGGGTCGACAACTAGATGTCGATCTTTGGAGAAAAGCGCGTCGGTACTTTTCAAGGTAGGGCGCCAGCTGGATTTGATGCACGCACCGCGCAAACCACGCACTCATTGCACGACTGCACTCCGGGGAGCCCCACGGCGTTGCTGACCTCCTATTGAGCCCATCCTTTGGCATGAAGCCCATCTCATCTCCTCTGCCTGTCCCCCCTGTTGAAGCGCATCTGAAGCGCCTGACCTTGCTGGCTGGCTTCCTGTTCGTTCTCTACGGGGTACTGTGGGTTAGGGATATGAGGATGGATGTCGGGCTAGCCAACTATCTGCCATTGCACCTTGCGATGGAAACCGCAGCCATTGTCGTGGCGACGCTGGTCTTCGGTATTGCCTGGAATGCCCATGCAGAGTCCCGGCCGGGCAGCGTAATACTTCTTGGCGTGGTGCTGCTCGGCTCCGCGATACTGGATTTCGCGCACATGCTCGGGTATGACGGCATGCCGGATTTCGTGACCCCTGGAAGCCCTCAGAAGGCCATTGCATTCTGGCTTGCCGCGCGAGGTCTGGTAGCGATCGGATTGCTCATCATTGCTTTCCGCCCCTGGCGGCCGGGGCTGAGCCGGAACATGCGCTATCTGGCCCTCGCGCTGGTTCTGGCTTACGT
>JAFAJB010000048.1 GCA_019236395.1 Cupriavidus sp. | reverse complement strand
AGGTACATCGCAATCTGGCGCGGCCGCGCGATGTTGGCGGGCCGCTTCTTCGAATACATGTCTGCGACCTTGATGTTGTAGAAATCGGCACAGGTCTTCTGGATGTTCTCCACGGAGATCTGGCGATTTTGAACAGTCAGCAGGTCCTTGAGCGCCTCACGCGTGACATCGATCGTGATGTCCTTCCCATGGAAATTCGAGAACGCCAGGATCTTGCGCAGCGCGCCTTCGAGCTCGCGCACGTTCGAACGCAGGTGCTTGGCCACGAAGAAGGCCACTTCCTCGGGCACGCTCACGTTCTCGGCGGCCGCCTTCTTCATCAGAATGGCCACGCGCATCTCCAGCTCGGGCGGCTCGATCGCCACCGTCAGGCCGGAGTCGAAGCGCGAAATCAGCCGGTCGTCGATGCCGGTGATTTCCTTCGGATAGGTATCGCTGGTGATGATCACCTGGGCGCGATTGGCAATCAGCGCCTCGAACGCGTAGAAGAATTCTTCCTGCGTGCGGTTCTTGCCGGAGAAGAACTGGATATCGTCGATCAGCAACAGGTCCAGCGAATGGTAGTAGCGCTTGAACTCGTCGAACGCCTTGCGCTGGTACGCCTTCACCACGTCGGACACATACTGTTCGGCATGGATGTAGCGGATGCGCGCACGCGGGTTCTCCATCAGCATGAAATTGCCGATCGCGTGGATCAGGTGGGTCTTGCCCAGGCCCACCCCGCCGTAGAGATAGAGCGGGTTGTACGACTTGCCCGGATTGTTGGCAACCTGGATCGCTGCTGCACGGGCGAGCTGGTTGGCCTTGCCGGTCACGAAGTTGTCGAACGTCAGGATCGGGTTCAGGCGCGAACGCTCGTGCACCGTGTCGCTCTGCTGCGCACCCGGCACCGCCGCGGGCTGCTGCGATGGCACGCGATAGGAGCGGGCACTGGCCTCGGCCGGGTCCATTTGGGCCACATCGATTTCGCCCATGTCAGGCATATGGGCGCCGCCATTGCCTTGCAGCGGATTGCCCGTGGGTACCGCGCCGCGGCCAGGCATGGACACAGGCGACTGCGCGGCGGGGTAGGGCGACTGGCCGGCTGCGCCGGCGTAGCCGGACGGCATGCCACTGGACTGGCCGTGATACTCGGCGGGGTAGCCGCCCATCTGGTTCGGATGTCCGCCCGAAACCTGTCCTGCCGGCAGCCCATAGGCCTGGTTGCCGGACATGCCCGGGTACGCCGCATGGGCCGTACCCATTGCAGCGGACACGTCCTGGCCCGGCTGCATGGCTTGCTGGGCGTAAGCGGCCGAACGGCCCGACGCAGCGGGGTCGAGCACGAAGTGAACGCTAACCTGCGTTTCCCAGTACTCGCACGCGAGGGCCGTAATGCGGCCCGAGAATTGGCTCTTGACCCAGTCAAGCTTGAAGCGGTTGGGCGCGGCAATACGCAGCGCATGCGCCTCCTCGTCGAAGGCCACGGGCGCCAACGGCTTGATCCAGGTCTTGAACTGTTGCGGCGTCAGTTCGCGCTCGAGTTGCGCGGCTGCCGCCTGCCAGAAATCTTGCATGTGTTCTTTTAAGTGATCGCGTCCTTGCGGACGCGTCACGAGTGTCGCGGCATTCGCGCGCCACGGACTTCCTCCAGGCTGCCGGCGCGTCATTCCCGAACGCGTCAACGGCAACAGGCCGTTCGCGTGCGCGAGGCAGCGAAACGGCATCGATCAGGCGGTATACATCGCAGGTATACCGCGGCAGGAAGTCCGGGTTGTGCGTGCGCCACGCGGCCCGTGTGGTGTTTGGACCGGGATTGTACCCCCCTGGCCAAGTTATCCACAAAGGATAACCCTGTGGACAAGTTGTGCAAATTCAGTGGATTGCTGTGCACAACCATTCTCGGAGTGGTATATCCGATGGGGCAGAAACGACTGATAATCCATCGGAAACAAGGACTTGATCGCTGACGGTAATCTATATGGGTGACCGGGAATACCCACAGAGTTACCCACCGACAGTTGTGGACAATGATGCACCGTAGCACTGGGTGCATTGTGGCGCGCTCGGCGGGCCTGCCCATTTACTACCTTGACACTCGCAACGAAAATCGGTTAAATGGCGGGTTCTGCGATGCGGCAGGGGATCACGTATGCGCATCGCCGGGTCTGGCCTGTACTGCTCATGTAAACATGTGCGGCATCAGGCGAGCGGCCTGATCCCCGCCAGCGCCTCGTCCAATGTGTCGAAGCCAGCGGCGGCCGGCAGCAAGACAGAACCAGAATCGTCGGCAAGGCCGCAGCTTTCCCAGAGTCTGCATAGCGGCAGCCCCAATGCGAACCATACGCGGCGGCCAAGGCGCCCCGGCAACGGCCGGCGCCCGGAAAGCCCGGATCAACCAGAGAGTGCAACATGAAACGTACCTATCAACCTTCCGTTACCCGCCGCAAGCGTACCCATGGTTTCCGCGTGCGCATGAAGACCCGCGGCGGCCGCGCCGTGATCAACGCCCGCCGCGCCAAGGGCCGCAAGCGCCTGGCAATCTGAGGGCCGGGCGACTGGCCTGGACGGTAAGTGTCGCGACGCCTTGCGCGTCGCGCTGATGCGCAACCGTCCTCGGCCCACCGCCTCGCACTCAGGATGGCCAGGAGCCCCGCCCGTCGAAGCCCAGCTTGCCGCTAGCTTTGCCCAGCGTGTCGAACCATGCCTTTCCCAAAGCCGCGAGGCTCACAAAGACGGATGAGTTTTCATCCGTTTTTGCTTTGCGGCCTCGGCGTCGTACTACGCACTTCGTGCTGTACGTGCGCGCCAATGGCATGGAGCAGGCCCGACTCGGTATCGTCGTCGGCAAGAAGTTCGCGCCGCGCGCAGCCGAGCGCAATCTCGTGAAGCGCATGGTGCGGGAACTGTTTCGGGGTCGGCAGGCCCAATTCGCTGGCCGCGATATTCTGCTGCGGCTGCAAGCAAAGTTTCCGCGTGCGGAGTTTTCCAGCCGGCTGGCGATCCGGAAGGCTTGCCATGCCGAACTCAGCGGCTTGCTGGACGTCGCGGCCAAGCCACTTCCGCCAGCGCCCGCCGCCCCGCCGGCAGCTTCCCCAGACGCACCGGCCACACCAGCCGCGCCTGCCTGACCATCAACATGAAGCGAATCCTGCTAGCCCTGCTGCGCATCTACAAGATCGCCCTGAGTCCCTACCTGGGCTCGCAGTGCCGCTTCCTGCCGACATGTTCCGACTATGCCCGCGACGCCATCGTGCTGCATGGCCCGGCGCGCGGCACCTGGATGGCGGCTTGCAGGCTCTGCCGTTGTCATCCTTTCGCAAAGGGCGGGTATGATCCCGTGCCTGCTACACACGGGACTGCCGCAGCGGCACCCGCAGCGTCCGCCGCGCCAGGCCGCCCGCCTGTCACGATCCGGCTTCCCAGACCCTGATTTCCTTCGACCATAGCTAGACATGGATATCAAACGCACCATCCTGTGGGTCATCTTCTCGATGTCCCTCGTGCTGCTCTACGACAACTGGCAGCGCGCCAACGGCCACGCGTCGATGTTCTTCCCGAGCGCCAACACGCAGCAGCAGGCCGCCCCGGCCGGCGCAAGCGGCGCTACGCCGCAGGGTGACGTGCCCAAGGCGAACGTGACGAACGCATCGGCTCCGGGCGCCGTTCCGGCAGCCCCGCAGGCCGCGGCCCAGCCCGTTGGCGAGAAGGTCATCGTGACCACCGACGAGGTGCGCGCGGAGATCGACACGGCTGGCGGTATCCTGTCGCGCCTGGAACTGCTCAACGAGCATGAGAAGGACGGCGTGCCGGTGGTCCTGTTCGAGCGCGACGCCACCCGCACGTACCTGGCCCGCTCGGGCCTGATCGGCGGCGACCTGCCGAACCACACCACCGTGTTCACGGTGGCGCCGGGCGCACGTACGCTTGCACCGGGCCAGGACAAGCTCGACGTGGTGCTGACTGCCGAGAAGAGCGGCGTGAAGTTCACCAAGACCTACACGTTCCGCAAGGGCAGCTACGTGGTCGATACGCGCTTCGACGTGACCAACACGGGCACGGCTGCGGTTTCGCCGACGCTGTACATGGAACTGGCGCGTGA
>JAFAJB010000215.1 GCA_019236395.1 Cupriavidus sp. | reverse complement strand
GGACATGACCGGACCATGGCGGGTACTGCGAACAGTCAGCGTGACATCGGGCTCGCCCTTGACGCGAATGGTCTCGGTGCGCGTCGCGAATGCCGCCCAGCCATCCGGGGTCTGATAGCGGCCCGGATTGGCCGGGTCGATCCGTTCGATATAGAGGTCCTGGACATCCGGCGCGGTATTGGTGAAGCCCCAGGCGACGCGCTTGTTGTGGCCGAGTACCACCAGCGGCGCACCGGGCAGCGTGGCGCCGGTCAGCTCCAGCCCCGGCGCCTGCAGATGCGCGAAGTACCAGAGCGCGGGCGCCTGCAGGCCAAGGTGCGGGTCGTTGGCCAGCAACGGCTTGCCGCTACGCGTGTGAGCCCCCGAGACAACCCAGTTGTTCGAGCCCATCCCTTCGACATAACCGGACGGCGCCTGCTGCGCCACGCGTGCCATGGCCGTGGCCACCGGGGCAAGCTGGCGATAGAGGCCCGCATAGTCCATCGTGCGCAGAGGCTTGTCACCCGGATATGGCGCCAGGATCTCGGCGATACGTGCCGTGGGCAGTTGCTGCGCCAGGCCCATGCGCAGGACTTCCTGCGTCCAGTTGCCGCCCAGGTCCCATGCCATCATGGTCTGCCAGCCAAGCGTGTCGGCTGGCTCCCAGTGCTCGGGCCGGGTGCCGAGAATCAGGAACTCGGGCGGCAGAGCCGACTTGCGTGTATCGATGAATGCATTGACGCCATCGGCATAGGCCTGCAGCACGGCGCGCGGCTCGGGCGGCATCTGCGCGAGGATCGCCTCGGCATTGCGCCGTACGCCCAGTGTGCGCAGGAAACGATCCGTATCGAGCGCACTGGGCCCCAGAATCTCGGCCAGCCGGCCCGCCACGATGCGCTTGCTCATCTGCATCTGCCAGAGCCGGTCCTGCGCATGGACATAGCCGAGCGCGTAGTAGGCATCGAGCGCGTTGGCCGCCTGGATGTGTGGCACGGCGTTACGGTCGCGCACAACGATGACGCGATCACGCAGGCCGGCCAGGCGCAGGGTTCCGGCCACGTCAGGCTGGGACGCCTGCCTGTACCAGATATAGCCACCAATCGACGCGGTTGCCGCCAGCAGCGCGATCCCCAGCAAACCCAAACCCAGCCGCTTCAACCAGCGCATCGACTCCCCCTGATGGAATGACGCCAAAAGAAAAATGCCCGGACATGCCGGGCATCGATCATACGCGAACCTGAAAATGCCGATCAGGCAGGTTTCTTCATTTGCAGCGACTTGTATTCGAGGAATTCCTCGAGACCGAACTTGCCGCCCTCGCGGCCGTTCCCCGACTGCTTGTAGCCGCCGAACGGCGCATTCATATTGAACGGACCGCCGTTGATATCGACCTGACCGGTGCGGATACGGCGTGCCACGCGGATTGCCCGGGACTCATCGCCCGACCAGACACCGCCGCCCAGGCCATAGATGCTGTCGTTGGCGATGCGGATGGCCTCATCCTCGGTGTCATAGCAGATGACCGAGAGCACCGGCCCGAAGATTTCCTCCTGCGCCACGGTAGCCTTCGGGTCCACGTTGCCGAGCACGGTCGGCTTGACGAAGAAGCCCCGGTCCAGGCCGGCCGGGGTGTCAGGGCCCCCGGCCACCAGTTCGGCGCCCTCTTCCAGGCCACGCCGGATATAGCCCGTCACGCGCTCCTTCTGCACAGCGGAAATCAGCGGTCCGAGCCTCGTGGTATCGGCCAGCGGATCGCCAACGGTGAAGCCTTCCACCACCTTGGCGGCGATCGCCTTGACTTCGTCATAGCGGGTGCGCGGCACCAGCATGCGCGTGTGTGCCGAACAGGTCTGCCCCGAATTCAGGAAGCAGGCGCTGATGGTGCCCTTCACGGCCAGCGGCAGATCCGCATCGTCGAGGATCACCGATGCCGACTTGCCGCCCAGTTCCAGCGCCACGCGCTTGACCGACTGCGCGGCCAGTTCCGAGACGCGCTTGCCGGCGCGGGTGGAACCGGTAAACGACACCATGTCGACTTCCGGATGACTGGCCAGCACCTCGCCCACCACAGGACCATAGCCGGTGACGAGGTTGAACACGCCCGGCGGCAGTCCGGCGGCCTCGATCACTTCGGCCAGCAGGAAGGCATTGAGCGGCGCCACTTCGGACGGCTTGAGCACGACCGTGCAGCCGGCTGCCAGCGCCGGCGCCACCTTGAGCGTGATCTGGTTCAGCGGGTAGTTCCAGGGCGTGATCGCGGCGACCACCCCGACGGGCTCGCGCACGACCAGCGAGTTGCCGACCTGTTCCTCGAACGCGAACTGATCGAGCAGCGCGGCGGCCTGGCCCCAGTTGTAGACCGGGCCACCCACCTGGATCATGCGGGCGAGCTTGATTGGCATGCCAACCTCGCCGGCGATCATCTGCGCGAGTTCCTCGGTTCGCGCCTTGAGCCCTTCGGCAATCTTGCGGATGTAGCCGGCGCGTACCGACGGTGGCGTGCCAGACCAGCCGTCAAAGGCCGCCCGCGCGGCGGCGATGGCGTTTTCGGCGTCGCGGGCATCCCCCTCGGGGATCTTGCCCATGACTTCCTCGGTGGCGGAATGAATGACGTCGATGCTCCCCGTTCCGTGGGGTGTCACCCATTTACCGTTGATGAAAAGCTTGTCTCGTTGTTGCATGGCCACAGTTCTCATTAGGTGGATCGGCGGTTGCAATTTTTTTTGTTACTTTCGTGGTGCACCACATTGTAGAGCGGTTTGCAGTTCTGAATTTCCTGTGATGCAAGCCGCGCTGGACAACAAGATGGCGATAATCGGCCGCGCACCAAACTCCCGAGGGGCTCGCCGCGGGCGGCCGATCCATAACAAAGGAGCGAGACATGGTCGATCCGATCTATCGCAAGACGGAGGCAGGACACGAGGAGATCCGCACACGTGCGCGCAAACTTGATCACAAGCTGCGCGCGCTGTTGCTGATTGTGAACGGGGAACGCGCAAGATCGGCGCTGTTTGCGCAAGTAAGCGGCATGGGCGTGTCCGAGGAAGCGTTCGATTCGCTGCTGGCGCTCGGGCTGATCGAGCCGATGGCGGGAGTCGCCACCCCGGCGCCAGTTGCCTCGGCAGGCGCCAGCCCGGCCAAGCCCGTTACGAGGCGCGCACCGCCCGAAACCAATCTGTTTACGGCCTATTCCGTATTCAACACCGCTGACGGCAAAGGCATCGACGATGTCCTGGCCGACACCACCATCGCTTCCGGCGCCAAATCCCCCCAAAGGGCCTCCGCGCAAGCGGCGCCACTGGGCGCGGACAGCTACCAGCGGCTGTATCACTTTTTCACGGATGTGATCGGCAATCAACTTGGCCTGCGCGGCTATGTCCTGCAGGTCAAGGTGGAGAAGGCGTCTACGCTGGTGGAACTTGCCGCCTTGCGCGATACGCTCGGCACGGCGCTACAGAAGGCCAAGGGCGAGATCACGGCGCGCGCGATCGTCGATCAGCTCGATGAAATGCTGGCGGAGATGGGAGTGGCGCCGGGACGGTAGCGGCGCCACTTACTGGGCGTCGGGAATGACGCTCAGGCCGTCTTTTTCTCCTGCTGGCCCGGCTGGTCTGCTTGTGGCGGCGCGCCCATTGCAAACCAGTCCACCTTGCGCGTAATTGTCATGATGCAGGCCAGCATCACGAACAGTAGTAGCGACCCTAGAACCAGCGCACTGTCTTCGGAAACCAGCAGGCCATAGAGCACGCCATACAGCGTGGTCAGCAATGCCGCAAAGGTGGTACCACGCTGCCAACTCCGCAGTACGAACGTCAGATAGAAGCCCAGCAATCCGATACAGGCCGCGCTGGCCGCCAGATAGGCAGACAGGAATGGCACATGCTCCGAAAGGCTGACCAGCAGTAGGAAAAACAGTGCCAACGCCAATCCGGCCAGCAGGTACTGAACCGGGTGAATCCGTAGAGCCTTTACGATCTCGAACATGTAAAGCCCGGCGAAGGTCAGCAGCACGAACAACAGTCCATACTTCACCGCGCGCTCTGCCTTGACGTAGATATCGACCGGCTCCATCAGCGTGACCGACGGTGCCTGCAACGACAGCCTCCGGCCCGACTCCGGTGCGTTGGCGATCTGCTCGCGTACACGGGTATTGAAGGCCGTAACGGACCATTCAGCGGAAAAGCCATTGTCCGTGACAGTGCGCTGGCGAGGCAGGAAGTCGCCGTCAAAACTTGGGTGCGGCCATGGGGAATGCACTGTGAACTGGTTGAGGTCCGCTACAGGCGCCATTGCCATTGACTGCGCACCCAGTATCGACAACGTCAGTTGGAACGGCACGATACGCGACTCCAGCGGCTTGCCGGCGGCATCGCGCGTGTCGATCGGCGCATGCAGACCCTGAGGGAGCGAGTCGAGCAAGGTTCCCTGTTGCAATGGAACAGGTTTGCCATCCAGGTGAAGTACGGGCTGGGAAATCAGCCCACGCATATCGCCCACGCCCAGCACCACATAGGGCTGCCCGATCTCGAAGCGGACATGGTTGACAGACTTGGGCAGGTCTTCGGCCGACGTCGGGTCGGGCAGCGCGATCGTGCCCGACCACTGGCTCGCGGTCTCATAGACGATGGCCTTGTGGATGCCCCGGTAGCGTTCGCTGGGCGTCATCTCGGCACGCACCTGCAGGGTCTTCGGGAACACCAGCAACTGCCGGGATTCCTCGCGGCTCTGTGCCGGCGTGGCGCTGGCCACGGCGACCACTTCCTTGTAAGGCACGACGATGACCGGGCCGATCAAGGTCTGGGGCCCGGCAAAGCTCTGCCAGATGCTACGCTCGGCGGCATCGCGGTACTGGCCGCGCTCACGCACGATGCCAAGCACCATCTGCAAGGCGATCCACAACAGCAGGATCACGCCGGCGATGATCATGAATCGGTAAACCAGGGTCTTGTTCATGGGGAGTCTTGCGAGTGGAGATGTCGCAAGACTATTCAGTGCATGTGCGGGCTGTGCGAGGCGAATGTGAAGTGACCGTGAACGCTCCCTTCAACGGCCGCTGGCAACGCTCATCCCGCCACGGGCAGCACCAGTTCCGCGCGTGCGCCACCGCCCTCGCGATTGGCGACGGTGACCGATCCCTGGTGCAGCAAGGCGACCTCCCGCACGAAGCAGAGACCAAGGCCGGTGCCGCGATCCCGTCCATCGGGGCGCGGCAGCGAATAGAACCGCTCGAACAGCCGAGTCGTCGCATAGTCGGGTATGCCAGGCCCATGATCATCGATCCTGACCACTACTTGCCCCTGCCGTGGCGCGAGTTCCAGTGTCACGTCGATGGCCGTGCCCGCCGGCGCGAAATCGAGTGCGTTATCCAGCAAGTTGACGATTGCCTGGCGCAGCAGGAACGCGTCGCCAATCGCCGCCAGCCGCTCGGTTGGCGGCTCCCAGCGCAGTTGCACACCGCGCTGGCGCGCCCTTGGTTCCAGCGACTGCAGGATCTGCTCGATCTCGCCGGCCAGCATCACGGGCTCGCGCTTTTCCAGATGCTGGCGCTGCTCGACTTCCGCCAACGTCAGCAGCTTGCGAATCAGCAGGTCGATTCGTTGCGCCTGGCCACGGATGTTCCCGATGAATCGCCGGCGATCCATGGCGGGCATGTCCTCCTGCAGCAGTTCCGCCGCGCCGCCGATGGCCGCGAGCGGACTCTTCATTTCGTGCGTGAGCGTATGGATGTAGTGCTCCACGTACTGCTTGTCTTCCAGACGAAGCCGCATGGTTTCCACGGCCCGGCCTAGCTCGGCCAGTTCGCTGGCACCCCGCAGCGGCATCTCGGCGCGCTCGCCGGCGGCCACTGCCCGCGCATAGCGCTGCAGCTTGCGCAAGCCGAACACCAACCAGAGCGTACAAGCCACGCCGATCACGGCCGCGCCACCGATCAGCAGCAGGCCGTAGGTCATGATGACCCCCTGGCTGCGCGCAATGAACGGCGCCACCGTCTGATTCGGCTTGGCCACGGTCAGCACCCCGATGATCCGATCGCCATCGCGAATCGGCGCCGCCACATACATCACGGTGCTGCGCTCATCGTCGGGGTCCGAGCGGGTACTGCGTGCCCCGTACTTGCCCCGCAGCGTCAGATAGACGTCGTTCCAGCGGGAGTAATCCTGACCGAGCGCCGCGCCCGACGTATCGAAGCGGACCATGCCATGGTCGTCCGTGATGTAGATGCGATAGCCCACGGCATCCTTGTGCATGCCCCAAACGCTGGCGTCCACGGGCTGCTCCCGCAGTCGCACCAAGCCGCGCGAGAACTCGCCATCCGCGATGTTCCCGCGCTTCAGATCATCGGCCGCCAGCACGGCCAACACGTGCGCGGTATCGACCAGCGTATCCTCCATTGCCTGGCGCACCCCTGGCTTGACCTCCTGGACAAACACGCGCAGCGTCAGAAACGCGGCCAGGCCGACGATCAGGAAGAAACCAAAGAAGATGCGCAGGCCGATGTGCATGGGCGATCAGACTTCCAGCGAATATCCCATGCCGCGATGTGTCCGAATCGGCTCGCCCATAGGGTCCACTTCACGAAGTTTCGCGCGAAGCGTTTTCACATGGGTGTCTACGATTCGGTCGACGGTATCGAGCGCATCGTGCCAAACCAGATCCATCAGTTGCGCACGGGCATAGATTCGCCCCGGGTGCTGCACCAGTAGCGCCAGCAAACGGTATTCGTAACGTGTCAGATCCAGCCACTGACCCCAGTACGCCACCCGCGCACCTTCCGGGTCATGGCGAAATGCCTCCGCCTGCTCGGCCGCTGGCATCACCAACGCCGCGACGGGCTCGGCCTGGCGTGCCCTGCGCAGAATCACGCGCACTCGCGCCGCCAGTTCCCTGGGGGAGAACGGCTTGACCACATAGTCATCGGCACCAATCTCCAGCCCGACAATCCGGTCGATTTCCTCGTGACGCGCGGTCAGGAAAATCACGGGCACATCCGAAAACGTCCGCAGCGTCCGGCAGACTTCGAAACCGTTGATGTCAGGCAGGCCCACGTCGAGTACGACAAGATCCTGCTGTTGCGCCCGCAGCCTGATCAGCGCCTCGCTACCCAGCGTGCAATGCTCGGCGTGCATGCCGTCCGTACACAAGGCATACAAAATCGTATCCGCGATTGCAGATTCGTCCTCGACCACAAGAATGGATGGCTGTTTCATTCGGGCGCCGCATCGGCAGGAATGAAGCGCATTATCCGCCATTTCCGGCCGGCTCGGCCACGCGAAGAAGCTGTCGAACGCGATGAAGAAATGCGGCGATGTCGGCTGGGCGGCGACGTCTCATGGGCAAACTCACGGTGAAATGGAGTCGCCAGTGTCGACCTGTCCGGTGAAGTGACAGTGAGCCGAATGTGAAGATGGGGGTGTTTCCCCTTTCACGTCACATGGGAGTGAAAGGGGGAGACTCAACGAAGTAACGCGAATCCAGCCGTTAGGCTTCGATACCTTGCGATTGCAGGTACTCGTCGTACGTGCCCAGGTAGTCCGTGATGGTGCCATCGGCGCGGACTTCAATCACACGCGTGGCCAGGCCGTTGATCAGTTCACGGTCGTGCGACACGAAGATCAGCGTGCCGGGGAACTTGTCCAGCGCGATCTGCAGCGATTCGATCGACTCCATGTCCATGTGGTTGGTTGGCTCGTCCATGGCCAGCACATTGTGGCGGCCCAGCATCAGCTTGCCCCAGATCATGCGGCCCTTCTCGCCACCGGACAGCACCTTGACGTTCTTCTTGATGTCGTCGGCCGAGAACAGCAGGCGACCCAGCGTGCCGCGCAGCGACTGGTCGTCGTCGCCGGCCTGCGTCCACTGGCTCATCCAGTCCATCACGTTCACGTCGTTCGGGAATTCCTCGTACGTATCCTGCGGCATGTAGCCCACGTTGGCGTTCTCGGCCCACTTGACCGCGCCGCGATCGACTTCCACACCGCGCTGCACGCCGGTTTCCACGACGCTGTTGAGCAGGCTGCGCAGCAGCGTGGTCTTGCCCGCGCCGTTTTCGCCGATGATGGCCACCCGTTCTCCGGCCTGGACCGCCATCGACAGGTTGTTGATGATCTTGCGATCGTACGTCTTGGTGATGCCCTCGACTTCCACGGCCAGGTTGTGCAGCTTCTTCTCGAACTCGAAGCGGACGAACGGGTTCTGGCGCGACGACGGCTTGATGTCCTCGACCTTGATCTTGTCGATCTGCTTCAGACGCGAGGTGGCCTGGCGGGCCTTCGACTTGTTCGCCGAGAAGCGGCGTACGAAGTCCTGCAGTTCGGTGATGCGCTCCTTGGCGCGCGCATTGGCGGCCACCTGACGCTCGCGGGCCTGCATCGACGCCTGCATGTAGTCGTCGTAGTTACCCGGGTAGACCTTCAGCGTGCCGTAGTCCATGTCCGCCATGTGCGTGCACACGGAGTTCAGGAAGTGGCGATCGTGGGAAATGATGATCATGGTGGAATTGCGCTCGTTGAGCACGTCTTCCAGCCAGCGGATCGTGTTGATGTCGAGGTTGTTGGTCGGTTCGTCGAGCAGCAGCACGTCCGGGTTCGAGAACAGCGCCTGCGCCAGCAGCACACGCAGCTTCCAGCCCGGGGCGATATCGCTCATCGGACCCTGGTGCTGATCGGTCGGAATGCCCACGCCCAGCAGCAGTTCGCCGGCGCGCGCCTCGGCCGTGTAGCCGTCGTACTCGGCGTACTTGGCCTCCAGCTCGGCGGCGCGCATGTAGTCCTCGTCGGTGGCCTCGGGGTTCGCGTAGATCGCGTCGCGCTCGCTCGCGGCCGCCCACATTTCCGTATGGCCCATCATCACCACGTCGAGCACGCGGTTGTCTTCATAGGCGAACTGGTCCTGGCGCAGCTTGCCCAGGCGGATGCCCGGCTCCAGCATGACCGTACCCGCCGACTGCTCCAGGTCGCTACCGAGAATCTTCATGAAGGTGGACTTGCCGCAGCCGTTCGCGCCGATCAGGCCGTAGCGGTTACCCTCGCCGAACTTGACCGAGATGTTCTCGAACAGCGGCTTGGGGCCGAACTGCATGGTGATGTTTGCGGTAGAAAGCACGTCTGGAACCTTGTCTGGATTTCGGTGTGCCGCGTGGGCACCCTGGTATGGCTGCCTGCGGCGGACTTCGGCGCCCGGCGCGGCAAAATGAGGGAATAGCCCGCAATTTTACCACTCGCGGGGGGTATCTGGTAAGACGCGAGGCGCCTGATTCCGGCGGCTCTACAGCGTGGGATAGCCCGACATCGCCAGTGTGAACCCGTCGGCGTGCGCGGTCAGGCGCGCGTGCGCCCCCACCGGCAGCGTCAGCTTGCGCGGGCAGTGGCCAAACGGCAGGCCAGTGAGCACCGGAATGCGCAATTGCTCCCGCACGTAATCGAACACGGCATCCATGTTGTAGCCATTGTCATAGTCGGTGGTGCGGTAGTTGGAGAAGTCGCCAAGCACGATGGCCTGCTGCCTGGCCAGTACCCCGGCATGCAGCAACTGCAGCAGCATGCGTTCCACGCGGTAAGGCGGCTCGTTGATGTCCTCGAGGAACAGGATGCCGCCGTCGATCTTTGGCATGTACGGCGTGCCCGGCAGCGTGCACAGCATGGCCAGGTTGCCACCCCACAGCGTGCCCTCCACCATGACCGGCGCAGTCACCTGGGGCGACTCCACGTCGATCGAGTAGGCGGGATCGTGCAGGATGCCCTCGAAATGCTGCCACATGTAGGGATCGACACGCTCTTCGCCAAAATCGGCCAGCAGCATCGGGCCAGCGAACGAGACGCCTCCCGCCAGGGCAAGATAGGCGAGTTGGAACGCCGTGAAATCGCTGTGGCCGACGATCGGCGTACCGGTCGCCTTGGCCTGCGCGGCAATGCGCGCAAAGTCGATCCGGTCCAGCAGTCGCGCCAGGCCATAGCCGCCACGCACGGCGAGCGTCAACTCCCGCGCCGGGCCGGTACCGATCGCGTGCAGGTCGGACAGGCGCTCCTGGTCGGTACCACCAAAGCGCAGGTAACGGCGCGCGAGCACGTCGGGGTTGTTGACGTGGTAGCCGTGGTGCTTGAGCCAGGCACAGCCGCGAGCGGCAATGGCAACGTCGTGGGGATAGCCGGACGAGGCGATCAGGCGAACTTCAATGGACTGACTCATGTTTCGGATGTCGGATCAGAAGCCTGAATTTTCTCCGAATCAGCCTCTGCTGGCGAGACCTGTAAGGCTCTTGCCGCCTTCTGCGCCCGACGCCGCGCGCCAAAGAAGTCGCGCAGCATCTGGCCACACTCCTCGGCCATCACGCCGCGCGTGAGCGTGGTCTGATGATTGAGCGTGGCCTGCGCGAACAGGTCGACGACACTACCGGCCGCCCCGGTCTTGGGATCGGTCGCCCCGAATACCACATGGCGCAGGCGCGCATGCAGGATCGCACCGCTGCACATCGCGCATGGTTCCAGGGTCACATAGATCTCGCACTCCGGCATGCGGTAGTTGCCGAGCACCTTGGCCGCGGCCCGCAGCGCCTGCATTTCCGCATGCGCGGAGGGATCGACCGAGCGGATCGGCAGGTTGTGCCCGCGCGCGATGATCCGGTCGCCCCAGACCACGACTGCACCCACCGGCACCTCGCCCGCCGCTTCGGCCAGCCGCGCCTCTTCCAGCGCGGCGGCCATGTAGAAGCGGTCGCGCGTGGCGTCGTCGGCGAATACTGGCGCGTCTGACATGGACGCGGTCAGTCCTGCGCCGGCAGGCTGATCGGTGCGCTGACCTCGGCCCAGCAGTTCGGCGTCTCGAACAGCACCAGCCTGGTCAGTTGCAGATGATGGCCAAAGCAGTCCTTGAAGATCGGCGACAGGATGTCGAAAGCCACCTGAGCGAGATTTTCCACGGTCGGAATGCTGTCGATGACCACGGTCTTGTGGTTGTCCATCGACTGCAGGAAGTTCAGCAGCGCGGTGTCGCCACGATAGATCAGGAACGCGTGATCCCACTTCGACACCAGATGCTCGTTGGCGAGCGCCTTGATATCGCCGAAGTCAAGAATCATGCCGTCATCGGACGCGCCTTCCTGATGCAGGACCTCGCCGGAAAGCGTCAGATCCAGGCGATAACGATGGCCATGGATGTTGCGGCACTGGCCGCCATGGCTTGGGATACGGTGGCCGGCATCGAACTCGAGGCGGCGCGTAATGGAAACTTGTTTGCTCATGTGTCAGCGAATGCCCAGCAGCTTGTGAGTCTGCAGCGACAGGCGCCAGCGCGGATGACGCTGGCAGAACTCCACCGCCGCGACCGTATTCTGTCGCGCCAGCGGGCCATCCATGGCCTGCACCATGAAATAGCGAAAATCCAGTTGCTCGTATGCCGCGAAGTCCTGCCCTTCCTGCGGAATCACGACCTTGAGCTCATCACCTTTCGTCACCACCAGTTCTGAACCCATTTTCGGACTCACGCAAACCCAGTCGATCCCGTCAGGCACGGCGATAGTGCCGTTGGTTTCGATGGCGATCTCAAAGCCCTGCGCATGCAGCGCGTCGATCAGCGGTGCATCGAGTTGCAACAGCGGCTCGCCACCGGTGCAGACCACCAGCGGCTTGCCGCCGGCGCCCTGCGGCCATTCGGCGGCCACCACGGCCGCCAGTTCGTCGGCGGTCTTGTACTTGCCGCCCAGCGTGCCGTCGGTACCGACAAAGTCCGTGTCGCAGAACTGGCAAACCGCCCGCGCGCGATCTTCCTCGCGGCCGGTCCACAGGTTGCAACCCGAGAAGCGGCAGAACACCGCGGCGCGGCCGGCGTTGGCGCCCTCGCCCTGCAGCGTATAGAAGATTTCCTTGACGGCGTAAGTCATGCGATTCGGTCTTGATGGGCCCTTGTTCGGTGTTCGGTGTTGCGCGTACGGTATCTGCTTAAAAATTAGGCAAAAGCCGATGGATGGGCAACCGGCGATTGTATCAAGAACATAGGGTTTTCGCTAAGCGCGTAGTTGGCCGCCCGGGCAGGAAGTCAGGAAACCAGAAAACACTACGCCCCGCCGCTGCAACTACCTGTTCACATCGCACATAGTAAACCGCGTAAATCTGCTGGCACAGATCGATCGGACAGTCGTGTAATCGGCCCCGCACATGCGGCCCTGCCGGGGCGTCGTCGTCGATCCTACCGAGCGTCGCGCTGCAAAAATTCGCCCCCATTCCGGGCCAGTTGCCCGGCATCAACACGCGGCACGTCCCGCCGCCTGCACTTCTGCCTTCGCGCAAATTGCCCCCGCCACATGACTGCTACGTTGGGACCTGCATTTCGATGCATCGTCAACTCGAACCAACGCGACAACCTCGCCGGTTGTTCCGCATAAAAGGGACTGGACTTATGGCAAACCGAGATCTCACCGCAGCGTCAGCGCATCCGCCGCATCAGCGACCACCTGGCATACCCGAACCAGCCGGGGAGCCCGCGTTTCAGGGCAACGACAGACTGCTGTTCGGTATCGTCCTGGGCGTCCTCACGTTCTGGCTGTTCGCACAGACCACGCTGAACATCGCGCCAGACATGGGCCGCGAACTCGGCCTGCCCGCCACGACGATGAACATTGCCGTGGCGATCACCGCGCTGTTTTCGGGGATCTTCATCGTTTTCATGGGCGGCATTGCGGACAGGATCGGCCGCTTCAGGATTCTCCAGCTTGGCTTCTGCCTGAGCATCGCGGGGTCGTTGCTGGTCGCGCTCGCACCACCGGGGCCCCTTTCCGCAGCCTGCCTGATCCTTGGCCGCGCATTGCAAGGCCTGTCGGCGGCATGCATCATGCCGTCCAGCCTGGCACTGCTCAAGACCTACTGGACCGGCCCCGCGCGCCAGCGCGCGATCAGCATCTGGTCGATCGGCTCATGGGGCGGCTCGGGACTATGCGCGCTGTTTGGCGGGCTGGTTGCGCAGAATTTTGGCTGGCGGGCCATCTTCTTTGTCTCGGTGGCGGCGGCCGTCGCCGGTCTGCTGATGATTCGCGGCACCCCCGAAAACCGGGCGCAGGGCAAGCGTGATGCAAAGATCGACGGGTTTGGCATCGTCGCGTTCATGATCGCGATGATCGCCCTCCAGGTGGTTGCGACACAAGGTGCGCGGCTCGGCTGGAGCAGCACTCCTGTCCTTGCACTAGCCGCAACCGCGCTGATCGTCGGCGTGGCGTTCGTACGTCACGAAGCACGAACCGCCGACCCGTTCATCGATTTCGCGCTGTTCCGCAATAAGACCTACACGGGCGCGACCATCTCCAACTTCATGCTCAATGGTGTGGCCGGCACCCTGATCGTCACCATGCAACTGGTGCAGCTTGGCG
Organism: Cupriavidus sp.; assembly: GCA_019236395.1. Lineage (GTDB taxonomy): Bacteria > Pseudomonadota > Gammaproteobacteria > Burkholderiales > Burkholderiaceae > Cupriavidus. Next base: position 8,037 of record JAFAJB010000215.1, on the reverse strand, counting down.
GCGGCCTGAGCGCGCAGCAGGCGGGTATGCTGACCATCGGCTTTGCGGTCACCATCATCGGCTTTATCCGCGTAGGCGAAAAGCTCCTGCAACGATTTGGCGCGCGCAAGCCGATGCTGTGGGGCTGCCTGATCACCGGCACGTCCGTGCTGCTGCTGGCGATGACACACACGACGCTGGCCGATTACAAGACCCTCGTGTTCATCGGCTTCGCCCTGCAGGGGATCGGGCTGGCGTTTTATGCGACACCGTCCACCGACGCTGCACTCTCGTCCCTGCCAGAGAACAAGGCTGGCTCGGGTGCCGGCATCTACAAAATGGCCTCATCGCTGGGCGGCGCATTCGGTATCGCCATCTCCGCCGCCATCTTCACCGCTATCCGGGTCAACACGGACGGCGGACCCTTGCTCGACGGGTTGATCACCTTCCAGGGTGACCAGACACAAATCCCGGTTCGCGAAGCAGCAACCATCGCGCTGATGTTCAACCTGTGCATGGTCGTCATCGCGGCCATATCGATCATGCTGACCATTCCTCGGGCGAAGGAACGCCAGTCCTCTTGACGCCGCGCCGCAGATCAACGGGGAGTTCAACCCCCGTTGATCTGCGGTCTTATCGCGGCGGCGCGCCAAGGAAGTCCATCTTGCCGATCTGCACGCCCTTGTGACGCAGGATGTCGTAGGCCGTGGTCACGTGAAAGTAGAAGTTCGGTAGCGCAAACCCAAGCAGGTAGCTCTTGCCGTCAAACGTGATCGGCCCACTGTGCAGCTTCAGCTCGACTGGCCGCGTCTCGCTGCCTTCGAGCTGTGCCGGCTGGATGGTCTTCAGATAGGCGATTGTTTTCGCGATACGCTCCTGCAGCTCGCGAAACGTCGTTTCGTTGTCTGGAAAGGACGGAGTCTCGACACCGGCCAGCCGCGCCGCGCACCCCTTGGACGAATCGCTCGCGCGCTGCACCTGCGCGGACAGCGGGTCCATATCTGCAATCAGGCGCGTTTGGATCAACTCGCTGGCATCCATGCCCTGCGCTTTCGCATGCGCAGCGCCTTTCTCAAGGATCGCGGAAAGGTTCGTCAGCGCGCGGATGAATACGGGTACCGATACGTCGTACATCGAGAGTGCCATGGGGACTCCTTGCAATTGAAGTATGCAGCGGGGCCCTCGACCCCGCTGGCGTGAGCATAGACCGGAATCCGTCAGGCTGTGTGGTCAGGCTTTGAGCCCGGACAGGTATGCATCGGCATCGTCGATCCGGAACTCGATCCACATCGGCAGGTGATCACTCATGCGGTAGGTGCGCCAGTCCTTGAAACTGCGGCCCGGCCGCTTCTGCCGCTCGCTGGCATATTCGGCGGCATCGTCCAGCCGGTAGACATGCTCGTAGACATCGAACACCCCTGCCCGCCCTGTGGGGTACATATGGGAGAGCCGCTGAAAGTACGCGATCTGGTCGTAGTGGCGGTTCTTGTCCACATTCGATCCTGGTACCGATTGCAGCGCTTCCGGAATGTGGAACCCAGCGTCCGTGACCGCCTGCATGGTCACATCGCGGCGATTGAAGATGTTGAAATCGCCAAGCAGGATCAGGTTGCCAGGTTCCGGCTGAATGCCCGGCCCCGGTTGTGGCGCCGCTGACAGCTTGTCCGCGGCCTTGGCGATCGTCCGGCTGAATGCCGTGATTTCAGCCAGCCGGCGTGGATCGACTGCCGTGCTTTTGCCGTAGTAGATATGGACCGTCGCTAGCGTCAGAAACGCCCAGCCCGCCTGGAACCCTGCAAGGTATGGCGAGCGTGCCAACTGCACCGGCTCCACCTCCTCATTCTTCGGCTTGGGCAGCACCAGCTCCGCCGCCAGTCCCGTGAAACGCACCTTGCGCCGGTCGTAGAGATACGCCATCCGCTCGGCGTTACCGGAGACGCCCAGCGTCACGTCCGTCACCAGGTAATTCCACCACGCGGGGCCCAGCAACTCCCTGATGCGCTGAAGTGGATAGAGCCCGTCACGGACCTCCTGAATCGCGATCAGATCGAATCGGCTCAGGACCTCGGCGATGTAGTAGTACGCCTCGTCTGAACGATAGCCGAACTTGCCCGAGTCGAACTCGCGAATGTTCCAGGTGGCCAGCAACAGCGTATCGGTGGCCGTCCGGGTGGGGATTTCAGCGGATAGCGCCTGCCGAAGACGCGTCACGCCTTCGATGGTGCGGGTGCGGGTTTGTGGATCAGCGATGTGCTCGATGCCTTCATAGCCTGACATGGGTGCCTGTGATCGTTGATGAAGCTTTCGATCGTGCCGAGGCTTACTCCATCAGACATTGGACTGAATCAAGTGGCTGCAACGCCGCAAAGTGGATTCGCTGGATCGCCATGCATTCAATTTTTATCCGGGTGATATTGCAATTCTATTTTTACCCGGATATTATTTGCACCACACGCTTAGACTTCATTCGATAGCCATGACCCACCCTACTTCCTACACAAGCTTCAACGGATATCAACGCATCGCCGCGGGTCCCCTGCTGGCAAATGCCCTCGCAGTCAAACAGGCGCTCGCGGGCGGTGCGGCCGGCCCGGTGCTGATCTTCGATGATGCGACTGGCCGATCCATCGACGTGGACCTCAGAGGGACCGAACAGGAGATCGCCAGCCGATTGCCGATCAGCGCGCTGCAAAACGAGCGCCCGGAAGATCGGCAGGACGAGCCGGAAACATCGGAACCGAAAGGCCGCGGACGCCCGAAGCTGGGTGTGGTGGCGCGGGAGGTGACACTGTTGCCCCGGCATTGGGAATGGCTCGCCGCCCAACCGGGCGGTGCCTCGGTGGCCCTACGGAAACTGGTCGAGGAAGCACGCCGCACAGGCAGCGAGAAGGACCGGATTCGACAGGCTCAGGAGCGCGCCTATCACTTCATGCTGGCCATCGCGGGAAATCTGCCCGGTTTCGAAGAAGCAACGCGCGCCCTGTTCGCCGATGATCGGTCCAGGCTGGAAAACCTGATCGGCCTTTGGCCCGCAGACGTGCGCAACCATGCGTTGCATCTGGCATTCGGCGCATTGGCCTGAAAACAAAAAGGGGGGCGCGATGCCCCCCTTTGTCTGCCTAGATGATTGGGCGGAGCCCAGTCATCACTCCCATTCGATCGTTGCCGGCGGCTTGCCCGACACGTCGTACACCACCCGATTCAGACCGCGCACCTCATTGATGATGCGGTTCGAGCAGCGGCCCAGCAGTGCGTACGGCAGATGCGCCCAATGGGCGGTCATGAAGTCGGTGGTCTGCACCGCGCGCAGTGCCACGACGTAGTCGTAGGTACGGCCATCGCCCATCACGCCCACGGACTTCACCGGCAGGAACACGGCAAATGCCTGGCTGGTCAGGTCATACCAGCTCTTGCCCACCTGATGCGGCTCGCAGAGGCCGGCGGCGGCGTCCTGCTCCGTTGCGATCGTCTTGCGCAGTTCCTCGATGAAGATCGCGTCGGCGCGGCGCAGCAGGTCGGCGTAGTCACGCTTGACTTCGCCGAGGATCCGCACGCCCAGGCCCGGGCCCGGGAACGGATGGCGATAGACCATCTCCGGTGGCAGACCCAGTGCCACACCCAGTTCGCGCACTTCGTCCTTGAACAGATCGCGCAGCGGCTCCAGCAGCTTCAGGCCCAACGTTTCCGGCAGGCCACCCACGTTGTGGTGGCTCTTGATCGTGGTTGCCTTCTTGGTCTTGGTGCCTCCCGACTCCACCACGTCCGGGTAAATCGTGCCCTGGGCCAGCCACTTGGCGTTGCTCAGCTTCTTCGCCTCGGCCTGGAACACTTCCACGAATTCGCGGCCGATGATCTTGCGCTTCTGCTCGGGATCGGTCACGCCGGCCAGGTGGCCGAGGAACTGTTCGGAAGCATCGATATGGACGACCTTCGCGTGCAGGCGGCCCGCGAACATCTCCATCACCATCTTGCCTTCGTCCAGGCGCAGCAGGCCGTGATCGACGAACACGCAGGTGAGCTGATCGCCGATGGCACGGTGAATCAGCGCGGCGGCCACGGACGAGTCCACACCGCCAGACAGGCCCAGGATCACCTCTTCATCGCCAACCTGCTCGCGGATCTTCGCGACTGCTTCAGCGATATGGTCGCGCATGACCCAGTCAGCCTTCGTGCCGCAAATCTGCAGCACGAAGCGCTCGAGCATCGCGCGGCCCTTCGACGTGTGCGTGACTTCCGGGTGGAACTGCACGCCGTAATAGCCGCGCGCCTCATCAGCGATACCCGCGATCGGGCAGCTCGGCGTGGAGGCCATCAGCTTGAAGCCGTCCGGCAGCGCCGTGACCTTGTCGCCGTGGCTCATCCAGACCTTGAGCATGCCGTGGCCTTCGTCCGTGGTGAAGTCCTCGACGCCCTTGAGCAGTTTCGTGTGACCATGGGCGCGCACTTCGGCGTAGCCAAACTCGCGCGTGTCGCTCCACTCCACCTTGCCGCCCAGCTGCACGGCCATCGTCTGCATGCCGTAGCAGATGCCCAGCACCGGCACACCCAGATCCCAAACGGCCTGCGGTGCGCGGAGCTGGTGGTCCTCGTAGGTGCTGGCGTGGCTGCCGGACAGGATGATGCCCTTCGGCGCGAAGTCGCGCACGAACTCGTCGGTGACGTCGTTCGGATGGATTTCGCAGTAGACGTGCGCCTCGCGAACGCGGCGGGCGATCAGCTGCGTGACTTGCGAGCCGAAATCAAGAATGAGGATTTTGTCGTGCATGATTGGCAGTTGGCAGTGCTTCCGGATCGGGTTCGGGCATCACCTCGGTGCCCGGGCCGTAGCCGGGCGGTGGCGTGATACCCGGCTCGCGCCGGCTTTCGGGAGATGCGGGGGATGCATTGGGGCGCGCCGGACTGGCCGCGCCGGATTGGTTGTTCGGATAATAGCCATCGGCCGTACCGCCATCGCGGTCGGCTTTCGCCAGATCGGCCTGCTGCCGTTCACGCAGGCGCACCTTCTTGGCCGCCGGAATCTGCACGATGGCGAAGAAGACCAGCACCGCGGCCAGCGTCAGCAGCCAGATCTTGCCGGCACCTTGCACCGGCATGTCGAGAAACAGCGTCCATGCCGCGACCAGCAATGCACTGACCAGATTCACGTAGCCGGTGGTCCGCGCCACCGCGACTGTCAGTTGGCCGTTGATGGTGGCCTGGAACAGCAGCCAGGACAGGCCGATCGTCGCTACGCCAAGCAACTGGCCGAACAGGGCCGGCTGGGGCTGCGGCAGTTGCAACGCCGCGTAAAGCGTGGTGAACGGCGACATCAGCAGCAGTATGCCGAGCAGCAAGTCGAGCAAGGCGTCGAAGAACAGCACAGCTCGCAGCAATACTTTCATGAGCGCTCCTTCTTGCGGCGCGGCCGCGCGGCCCCGTCAACATCGACGAAGCCAGCGCGGCCGTGGTGATACTGACCAGACCGAAATCAATCGATATGGTAGTTCGGCGCTTCCTTGGTGATCTGCACATCGTGCACGTGCGATTCACGCATGCCCGCGGCGGTGATCTGCACAAACTCGGCGGTGTCGTGCCACTGTGCGATCGAGCTGGCGCCGCAGTAACCCATCGACGCGCGGATACCACCGGTGAGCTGATGGATGATCGCCTGCACCGAACCCTTGTAAGGCACACGGCCTTCGATACCTTCGGGCACGAGCTTGTCGACGTTGGCGGTGTTGTCTTCCTGGAAGTAACGGTCGGCGGCACCATCCTTCATGGCGCCCACCGAACCCATGCCGCGGTAGCTCTTGAACGAGCGGCCCTGGTACAGGAACACTTCGCCCGGCGCTTCCTCGGTGCCCGAGAACATGCCGCCCATCATCACGGTGTGCGCACCGGCCGCCAGGGCCTTGGCCACGTCACCCGAGTAGCGCACGCCGCCATCGGCGATCAGCGGCACGTCCGTGCCCTTGAGCGCTTCTGCCACGTTCGACACGGCGGTAATCTGCGGCACGCCGACACCTGCGACGATACGCGTCGTGCAGATCGAGCCCGGGCCGATACCGACCTTGACGCCATCGGCGCCATGCTCGACCAGCGCACGTGCGGCAGCACCAGTGGCGATATTGCCGCCGACGACCTGCACCTGCGGGAAGTTCTGCTTGACCCAGCGCACGCGGTCCAGCACGCCCTGGCTATGGCCGTGCGCGGTATCGACCACGATCACGTCCACGCCGGCCTTGACCAGCAGTTCCACACGCTCGTCGTTGTCCGGACCCACGCCCACTGCGGCGCCTACGCGCAGCTGGCCGTGTGCATCCTTGCTGGCCAGCGGGTTTTCCACGGCCTTCTGGATATCCTTCACCGTGATCAGGCCGCGCAACTCGAACGCGCTGTTGACCACCAGCACGCGCTCCAGGCGGTGGCGGTTCATCAGGCGCTTGGCTTCTTCCAGCGGCGCGCCTTCGGCCACGGTCACCAGCTTTTCGCGCGGGGTCATCTTGGCGCGCACCGGTGCATCGAGCTCTTCCTCGAAACGCAGGTCGCGGTTGGTAATGATGCCCACCACGAGCTTGCCTTCCAGCACCGGGAAGCCCGAAATGCCGTGCTGCTGCGACAGGGCGATCACATCGCGCACCTTCATTTCCGGCGAAATGGTGATCGGATCACGCAGCACGCCCGACTCGTAGCGCTTCACGCGCTGCACTTCGCGCGCCTGGTCGGCCGGCTTCATATTCTTGTGGACGATGCCGATACCACCGGCCTGTGCCATGGAAATGGCCAGGCGTGCTTCCGTCACGGTATCCATGGCGGCGGAAACCAGCGGAATATTCAGATCGATGGAACGGGTCAGGCGGGTGCGGAGGGAAACATCCCGGGGCAGGACGGCCGAATAGGCCGGGACGAGCAGCACGTCATCGAATGTGAGTGCTTTCTGGACAAGACGCATAGCGAATCCTCTAGGCGCAAAAGCAGATTATACAGGAATGCAGGATTTGCTGATGCGTTATTGCAGGCCGCTTGCTATCCTCGGCCTCCTTTTCAGACCACCTGTTGGGTAGAACCGGGGAGACCATGGGAATCGGGGTGTTGTGCGGCCTGCTGGCTGGTGCCTTCTGGGGGATGGTGTTTATCGCACCCAAGTTGCTGCCGGTGTTTTCGCCGTGGGAACTCGCGATCGGCCGGTATCTGGCCTACGGTCTGGTGGCCCTTGTCGCCGCGCTGCCGCTGATGGGACGCATCGCACGCAAACTGACGCGTGCGGATTGCATCGCCCTGCTGCGCCAGGCCTTCACCGGCAACCTGCTCTACTACGTGCTGCTGGCCTTCGGCGTGCAGCTTGCGGGCGTTGGACCGACGTCGCTGATCATCGGCATCCTGCCGATCTCGGTCACCCTGATGGGTCGGCGCGACCACGGTGCCGTGCCACTCCGCCGCCTGGCGCTGCCGCTGCTCGTGGTGGCAGCCGGCATCGCCTGCATCAATATCGATCTGTTTGGCGGAAGCGGTGGCGTGCACACTGCAGCCGCGAGCACTGCAGTGCGTCCGGTCTGGCAGAAGATCGCGGGCGTGATGTGCGCGGCCGGTGCACTAGTCTGCTGGACGCTATACGCCGTCGACAACGCGCGCTATTTGCAACGCAATCCACACTACAGCGGCAACGAATGGTCCGCGCTCTACGGGTTGTCCACCGGTCTGGTGTCGGCCGTGCTCGCAGGCATCGGCTGGATGGCTTTTGGTGACACGCTGACCGCACCTGGCAGCGGCCGCGACTGGCAGTGGTTCTGGACCGTCAACGCCGCCGTGGCGCTCGGAGCGTCGCTAATTGGCAACAACCTCTGGAACATTTCAAGCCGCCGTTTGCCGCTGACGCTGTCCGGCCAGATGATCGTCTTCGAGACGTTGTTCGCGCTGGCATATGGGTTTGTGTTCGATCACCGCTGGCCGCGGCCTCTCGAAATGGCCGCGATCGCGCTGCTGATGGTGGGCGTGGCCTGGTCCGTGCGCTTGCACGCCACCGACAAGTCTCAGTAGACTAGCAAGCCATGAAGCGTGGGTCACATCGTTGTCAACCCC
>JAFAJB010000197.1 GCA_019236395.1 Cupriavidus sp. | reverse complement strand
TTCTACTGGCAATGCCCCGGCTGCAACCGCTGGGAAACGTATGCGCCGCGCCGCTCCGAAGCGCTGGGCTAAGCCGCATCACGCAACGCCCCGGGCGACCAAGATCATTACTATTCTGGAGCTTCCGCAATGAAAGTCACGATTATCGGTAGCGGCTATGTCGGTCTGGTGACCGGCGCCTGCCTGGCCGAACTCGGCAACTCCGTGTTCTGTCTCGATGTCGACGAAAAGAAGATCGCGCTGCTGAATGCCGGCGGCGTGCCGATCTACGAGCCTGGCTTGAAAGAGCTGATCGACCGCAACCGCGCGGCGGGCCGCCTGACGTTCTCCACCGATGTGGCCGCAAGCGTCGAGCACGCCGACGTGCAGTTCATCGCCGTGGGCACGCCGCCCGACGAAGATGGTTCCGCCGATCTGAAATACGTGCTGGCCGCCGCGCGCAATATCGGCCGCCACATGACCGGCTTCAAGGTTGTGGTCGACAAGTCGACGGTGCCGGTGGGTACCGGCGATCGCGTCAGTGCCGTGATCCGCGAGGAACTGGCTGCTCGCGGCCTCGAGGATCTGCAGTTCTCGGTGGTCTCGAACCCCGAGTTCCTCAAGGAAGGCGCCGCGGTCGAGGATTTCATGCGCCCGGATCGTATCGTGCTGGGCTGCGCCCCCGATGCCGCCGGCCGCCACGCGCAAGCGATCATGCGCCAGCTTTACTCGCCGTTCAACCGCAATCATGAGCGCACGTTCTACATGGACGTCCGCTCGGCCGAGTTCACGAAGTACGCCGCCAATTCGATGCTGGCCACGCGTATCTCGTTCATGAACGAACTGGCCAATCTGGCCGATGAAGTTGGCGCCGATATCGAACTCGTGCGTCTCGGCATCGGTTCCGACCCACGTATCGGCTACAGCTTCCTCTATGCTGGTGCGGGCTACGGCGGCTCGTGTTTCCCGAAGGACGTGCAGGCGCTGATGCGCACGGCCAGCGCCCACGGCAAGCCGATGCGCGTGCTGGAGGCCGTCGAGGAAGTCAACGAGACCCAGAAGCAGGTGCTCGGCAACAAGATCATCAAGCGCTTTGGCGAGGATCTGAGCGGCAAGACGTTCGGCATCTGGGGCCTGGCGTTCAAGCCGAACACGGACGACATGCGCGAAGCGCCGTCCCGCGTGCTGGCCCGCGAGCTGGTTTCGCGTGGTGCCACGCTGCGCGTGCATGATCCGGTGGCCATGGAGGAAGCGCGCCGTGTGATCGAGATGGATCTGGCCGATATCCCCGACGCCATGTCGCGCGTGCATTTCTGCGAGGCGCAGATGGATGTCCTCCAAGGCGCCGATGCACTGGTGATCGTGACCGAATGGAAGGTGTTCCGCAGCCCGGATTTTTCGCAGATCCGCAGCATGCTCAAAACGCCTGTCATTATTGACGGTCGTAATCTCTATGAACCCGATGCCATGGCGGAAGCCGGCATCGAGTACCACGCGATCGGGCGTTCCAGCTCGGCGCGCTGACCCGTTCAATCCGCGTATCCGTGAGAGGCCGACCGGGCCGCGTCCCAACTGGGCGCGCCCGGGGCGCAAAGGGAAGTTCATGAGCAAGAACCCGATTTCGCTGGATCAGATCCGACAATCGCAAGTGCTGGTGGTGGGCGACATGATGCTGGACCGCTACTGGTTCGGCGATGTCGATCGCATTTCTCCCGAGGCCCCCGTGCCGGTCGTGCAGATCAAGCGCAGCGACGAGCGCCTGGGCGGTGCCGCCAACGTGGCGCGCAACGCGGCAGCGCTGGGCGCGACGGTCGGCATGCTGGGTGTAGTCGGTGACGATGAACCCGGCCGTACGCTCGAAGCATTGCTCAATGCCAGCCACGTGCAGCCGTACCTGCATCGCGATGCCAGCCTGAACACGACGATCAAGCTGCGCGTGGTGGCGCATCACCAGCAGCTTCTGCGCGTCGATTTCGAGAATGCGCCGGCCAATGAAGTGCTGGCATCGGTACAGGATCGTTACAACACCCTGATCAATGACTACCAGGTGCTGGTGCTGTCCGACTATGGCAAGGGCGGGCTGACGCACGTCGGCCGCATGGTCGAGGCGGGTCGCGCCGCGGGCCGTGCGGTGCTGATCGATCCGAAGGGCGACGATTACTCGCGCTATCGTGGCGCCACGCTGATTACGCCAAACCGGGCGGAAATGCGCGCCGTGGTTGGCGCCTGGAAGACCGAGGCCGACCTGACGATCCGTGCACAGAACCTGCGGCGCGAACTGCAGCTCGAAGCGCTGTTGCTGACGCGCTCCGAGGAGGGCATGACGCTCTACACCGAGGCCGAGGTGCTTCATGTCTCGGCGCAGGCGCGCGAAGTCTATGATGTATCGGGAGCAGGTGATACCGTCATCGCCACGCTCGCCACCATGATCGGCGCAGGCGTGCCGCTCAAGGAGGCGGTCCAGCTTGCCAACCGCGCCGGCAGCATCGTCGTCGGCAAGCTGGGTACTGCCGTTGTCACTTATTCCGAATTGTTCGGCGCCGCCTGAGGCGCGCCCCTGAGGCTGAATCCGCCATGACCATCATCGTGACCGGCGCTGCCGGCTTTATCGGCAGCAACATCGTCAAGGGCCTGAACGAGCGCGGCGAGACCAATATCGTCGCCGTCGACAACCTGACCCGCGCCGACAAGTTCAATAACCTGGTCGACTGCGAAATTGCCGACTACCTGGACAAGGCCGAGTTCGTCGCCCGCTTTGCACGTGGCGATTTCGGCAATGTCCGCGCGGTGTTCCACGAAGGCGCCTGCTCCGACACCATGGAGACCGACGGCCGCTACATGATGGAGAACAACTACCGCTACACGCTCGCGCTGTTGGAGGCGTGCCTGGAGCAGGGCGCGCAGTTCCTGTACGCATCGTCGGCGGCCACATATGGCGCTTCTACGATGTTCCGCGAGGACCGTGAGTACGAAAAGCCGCTGAACGTCTACGGCTATTCCAAGTTCCTGTTCGACCAGGTGGTGCGGCGCCGCTTGCCGTCGGCCCATTCGCAGATCGTGGGCTTCCGCTACTTCAACGTCTATGGGCCGCGCGAATTCCACAAGGGCCGCATGGCGTCCGTGGCGTTCCACCACTTCAACCAGTTCCGCGCCGAGGGCACGGTCAAACTGTTCGGCGAGTACAACGGCTATGCCCCGGGCACGCAGAGCCGCGACTTCGTTTCGGTGGAGGACGTGGTCAAGGTGAACCTGCATTTCCTCGACCATCCGGGGAAGTCCGGCATCTTCAACCTTGGCACCGGGCGTTCGCAGCCGTTCAACGATATCGCCGTCTCGGTCGTCAACGCGCTGCGGGAATCGGAAGACAAGCCGGCGCTGTCCCTGGAGGAAATGGTCCAGGAAGGGCTGGTCGAGTACGTCAAGTTTCCCGATGCGCTGCGCGGCAAGTACCAGTGCTTCACGCAATCGGACGTATCGCGTCTGCGCGCGGCTGGCTACACCGACCCGTTCCTGACGGTGCAGGAAGGCGTCGGCCGTTACTGCAAGTGGTTGCTGGAACGTAGCGCCTGAACCACACCCTGTTGTGAAATGGCCGCGGATTGCAATGCGGCCATTTCAGTTCGACACACATCCGCGCGAGGGTTGTGAACCTTCGTGTCCAGCCGTTTCCGACGCCTGCTCGGACTCCTATCCTGACCTTCTCCTGTCGCCGTCCGGCGGCGGGTGTCAACTCAAATGGAACAGGAGTTTTTCTGATGCGCAGGACGTTCAATCTTCCCTTCCTTCTCTCCTCTGGCATTTCGGTAAGCCGCGGCATGCGCGCCATGGGCCGGGCTGGCGCGGCGTTGGGGCTGTCGTTGTCGATGCTGGCCATGAGTCCCGCCTATGCAGAGGTCGATGTCAATAGTGCCGACGAAGCAGCGCTGGCCACGATCAAGGGCATCGGGCCGGCCACTGCCAAGCGCATTGCCGAAGAGCGCGACCGGAATGGGGCGTTCAAGGACAGCAATGACCTGGCGGACCGGGTGCCCGGCGTGGGCCCCAAATCGGTGGCCAACCTGCAGTCTGCCGGGTTGACCTTCGGCAAGGCCGGACCCGCAAGCAAGGGCGCGAAGCCGGCGCCCAAGGCCACGGCGTCCCGCTGACGGCTGCCTCCCCCCCCGGGTCAACAGACCCGGGGTGGTATGCGTTGTGCTTGCGGCACGACGTGTCGTTTGCAGTGTCCGGGGTGCGGGGTATCATGCGCAACGCCGCTGCCAGCGGTGGTTGCACCATCGTGCGGCACAACAATTCCATCGAACAAGACAGTCCAACAGGCATGCCCGGCGCGAGCAGGGGCGCCGCTGAAAGGGAGAGAACAATATGGCGAATGGCCAGGAAAACGCGGGGGATGAGGGCTTCCTGCCGAAGTGGCGGCTCAAGACCGAGGGCGTGATCGCCCCCGATGAGCGCCTGCCGGCCGGGCAGACGCTGCTGGCCGGTGTTCAGCACGTGGTGGCGATGTTCGGCTCGACTGCGATCGCACCGATCCTGATGGGTTTCCATCCCAATATCGCCATTCTGTTCTCGGGTATCGGCACGCTGCTCTTCTTTCTGTTCGTGCGCGGGCGCGTCCCGAGCTATCTCGGATCGAGCTTTGCGTTCATCGCCGTGGTCATCGCCGCCACGGGCTATGCGGGCAGCGGCCCCAATCCCAATATTCCGCTGGCGCTCGGCGGCATCATCGCGGCCGGGGCGTTATATACGGTGATCGGCCTGATCGTGCAGGCCGTCGGCTATGCCTGGGTGGAAAAGCTGATGCCCCCGGTGGTAACCGGTGCGATCGTCGCGGCCATCGGCCTGAACCTGGCGCCGGTGGCGGTCAAGGCTGTCAGCGCCGCGCCGCTCGATACCTGGGTCGGCCTGCTGACCGT
>JAFAJB010000063.1 GCA_019236395.1 Cupriavidus sp. | reverse complement strand
AGGGCTCGCAGGACATCCGCATCGAACGGATCTCGGGCCAGCAGTACCTGTCGATCGAGATCGACCGTCAGGCGATTGCGCGCTACGGGCTGAACGTATCGGATATCCACGACATCATCGAGATCGCCATCGGCGGCAAGCGCGCCACGGATATCTTCGAGGGCGAGCGCCGCTTTGCGGCGGCCGTGCGCCTGCCCGAGGAGTTCCGCCGCGACGTGCAGTCGATCCGCCAGTTGCTGGTGTCGGCGCCCGACGGCGTTCAGGTGCCGTTGCAAAGCGTGGCGAAGATCGAGGTCACCGACGGCCCGGCGCAGATCAGCCGCGAAATGGCCAAGCGCCGCGTGGTCGTGATGATCAACGTGAAGGATCGCGACCTCGGCGGCTTCGTGGCCGAGCTGCAGGCGGCGACCGAGAGCAAGGTCAAGCTGCCCGAGGGCTACTACCTGGAGTGGGGCGGCCAGTTCCAGAACATGGAACGCGCGATGGGCCACCTGAAGATCATCGTGCCGATCACGATCGCCGCGATCTTCTTCCTGCTGTTCCTGCTGTTCAACTCGCTGCGCTTTGCCACGCTGATCATCACGGTGCTGCCATTCGCATCGATCGGCGGCATCATCGGGCTGTTCGTCACGGGCGAGTACCTGTCCGTGCCGGCGTCGGTGGGCTTTATTGCGCTATGGGGCATGGCGGTGCTGAACGGCGTGGTGCTGGTGTCGTACATCCGCACGTTGCGTGAGTCGGGCATGTCGCTGCGCAATGCGGTGGTGCGCGGCGCCACGCAGCGGTTCCGCCCGGTGATGATGACCGCGACGATCGCGATGCTGGGCCTGGTGCCGTTCCTGTTTTCCACGGGACCCGGCTCCGAGGTGCAGCGCCCGCTGGCGGTGGTGGTGATCGGCGGGCTGATCACGTCGACGCTGCTGACGCTGGTCATGGTGCCGACGCTGTATCGCTGGTTCGATGACCGCAAGCCGGAGCCGCGCGATATGTCCGTTTAACGGCATCCGGGCCATTCAAGCCAGTACAATGGCAACCGGCCGGCATGCAACGCGCGTGCCGGCCTTTTTGTTTGGAGTTCACACCATGACGACCCAAGCGCGCCGCATGCTGGCGGTGCTCGCAATGATCGTGCTACCCGTGGCCGCATCGGCCGCGCCATCTGCATCTTCGGTTGAAGCCCCCGTCAATATCGAGCTGGGCCAGCGCGGCGGCAAGCCCGAAGCCCCTGAGGCGCCTGTCGCCTGCATGAACGCGGTGAAGGCCGCGATGCCGAATCCTGACCAGTTCCATTGGGTGCGCGGCACCACCCGCCGCGTGGCCGAGGATGTCTACAGCGTGGTCGGCAGCATCGAGTTCGTGGACAAGTCCGGCCATGCGCGCAAGGGCGATGCCCAGTGCGATGTCATGCGTGCCCCGGGCAACCAGTTCATCGTGCCGAAGGTGCGACTGCCTCAGTAATCCCCGCATCCGGTTGGACGATCGTTAGTTTGATCATCGTTATATGCATGGCTATATTGCGGTGCGGTGCCTGCTCTCCCGCAGGCACGCTGCCGCATTGTTGCCGCGATAGATCGCTCGCTGCTGTTGCTGGATGCTTTTGCTGCCCATCCCCGCGACCCCGTCACGCGGGCGCTGGCTGGAGTACTGGAGTGATGCAACCGCGCCGCTGAAACATCCTGCTGAGCCGCTTGCCCGGCCGCTATGCGGATCGCCGGTTGAGTGTCATTTTGTTAGAGATGATATTTTTGGCATTAGCGGGGATACAATGCGCCTCCACTCGGCAATTGCGTCGTGTCGTGCTCACGCTTTTCAAAGGGCTGCACGAGTGCCCTGAGGGGCGATATGGATCAGGTCACGATGCCGATAATCAAATTCAGCAGATTCAGATACTGACGCACGCAACCAATATGGCAAGGTTCAAGATCGAAAAATTCGTCAATGGCCAGCATGAGACGACGATCAGAATTCCAATGATCTTTGTCAGGGCGGGAGCGGCGCTGCTTCCCAAGTCAGCCATCGATGCCCTTGCAAAAGAGGGATTCGACGTAGCCGAAATGCTGGAGGCCATGAAGCGTGGTACGGCATACACGTCGTCACTGGATGTGTGCGAACAGGGCGTCGAAAAGCGGATTATCGTTTCCGTGGCCAGTGCATCCTGAACCCCTTGGACGCGAACTGAAACGTCCAACCGATTGCCAGTTTAACTAGCACTAAGGGCAGGCACATTCGGTGCGAATAGTTGGCAACATCTGCACGATTGGCGTGCGCTGAAATCATTCGCACGCCCTACAAATTCCCGACCCATCTTGTACCCTGAAAGGGCTGCACTTCTGCAGCAGGAGGTACATGTGATGAAGAAGAATCGAATGCTGGCGGTGGCATGCGGAGCATTCATTGTGGCGCTGAGTGCCGCGCACGCACAGACTACGCAGGCCCCGAGTCCCGGGGCGGATCAATCGTATTCAAATAGCCAGGGGAAATACGATCCATATTCCCAGGGCATGAACCAGGGTAGTACCAAGTCCAACCTCACTCCTTCGGCGACACCGGGCAGCCCGATGGATCCGTCGGCGCCACCGCAAGGCGCGAGCCCGCAGACGCCCTATCCCGGTACGATGAAACCGGACCCGCAGTTCGATACGGGTGGTCATGTCTACGACCGTCGCAATCCGTACTTCCAGGGCGGCTAAAACCAATGGTCGGTGATGAGAGGCATGCACCAGACCTTGAATCGCCACCGGGGTGCGCGGAACTCGCCTGAAACTGACTCCCTCGCAATCGTCGTGGCCGACACCCCAGATAGTTTTCGGTATTCGTCGAGGCGCCTGGCGCCTCGACGCGTTTCTCGCCCTTGGAGCAGTTATGCCTACTGCATCCGGGCCAGCACCAGCAATACCACCGTGACGGTCACGGCGCCGCCGATGCGGGTTGCGATCTGCGCGAATGGCATCAGCGTCATGCGGTTGGCCGCGGTCAGGATCGCCACATCCCCGGTCCCTCCCTGGCCGCTGTGGCAGGCGGCCACGATGGCGGTGTCGATCGGATACATCTTCATCCACTTGCCCACCACCGCGCCGGTCGCCATCAGCGTTGCCACGGTGGCGACGATGGTGATGATTTCCGGCAGATTGAAGGCGGCGATCAGTTTGTCCCAGGGTGTCAACGACACCCCGATGGCGAATAGCAGCGGATAGGTGACAGCCGTCGAGAAGAACTTGTAAACCACGAACGCACCTTCCTGCAATGGCGGTGACACTGCCTGCGTCAGCTTTAGCAGTACCGCGATGAAGAGCATCGCCACCGGTGCCGGCAGACCGAAGAGTCGGTGGCACATGATGCCGACCACATAGAGCGTAAGCGCCGTCACGCCTGCCGCGGCGATGTGGTCCACGTCGACGTGCCCCGTGATTTCCTTCTGGTTCACATCCAGCTCGTCATGCTCGCCCGGTTGCAACCGGCCCTCACCGGTATAGGCGGGGTAGCGCTTGCCGAGGTAGTTCAGCGTGCCGGCCAGGATGATCGCGGTCAGGCTGCCAAGCATCACCGGCGGCAGCACAGTAGCGAACAGCAGACCCTGGTCCTGGTGAAGGATCTCGCTGTAGCCAATGGAGAGCGGAATCGCGCCCTCGCCGACGCCGCCCGCCATGATGGGCACGACGATATAGAAGAAGGTGTGCGAGGCACCCAGGCCCAGAGCGGTGCCGACCACCGTGCCGACCACGCCCGCCGCGACGGAGCCCGCGGCCAGCGGCACGAATATCTTCAGGAAGCCCTTGATCAGCACGTGCCGGTCCATGCCCAGAATGCTGCCGACGATGATGCAGGCGATGAACAGGTAGAGGAAGTTCGTTTGCCTGGTGAAGTCCGTTGTGACCTTGACCACCTGGTCCGGCAATAGCTTGTAGTACACCAGCGCGGACGGCACGAAGGTGGCGAAGATGCCGCAGCGCCAATTGCGCGGATCAGCGGGATACGCTTGCCAAGCTCGGCCAGCGTGAAGCCGCAGAACGCAAACAGGACAATCACCAGCGAGATCTCGTTGGCGAGCTTGTGGATGGAGATCAGCACCGCGAGCAGCCCGGCGGTCAGGATATAGACCGGTAGCGGGAAAATGCCGATGCGTATTTCCATCAGCCTCCACCAGCCATGAGGCCAGAATCCTTCCTTCCGTGGTGCTTCCTTGGACTGCGTGACGAGCGGTTCGGCTTCCATGGCTGACGTCCTCCGGGGGCAGGATCCGGCGCAGCGTAGACAGGCTGTTTGGGCTGCCCGTTGGAGTCGCCAGCGTCCGGCTCGCTGTCCATCTTGGTAGTCAATATGGTCAAAGTCAAACCGCGTGGCCGGTCGCTGCGTCAGTCAGCTTGGAGTGATTCGGCGAGAACGGCCATCGGGAATCGAAGGGCCAATGACTTCAATGGCCGCTCAGGGCCGCTTGGGGCCGCTTGGAGTCCCTTACACGCGATCCAGCTCGCCGCTGTTCCACCACGCTTCCAGCAATGGCTGGAAGCGATCGTCAGGCGCGGGCGGTACGCGCGTGCTCCTGCGTGCCGGCGGGAGTTGCCGGCCGGTGAGCTGGTAAAAGACGGCCGCCGGCAACGTACCGGGACCGTAGGGCACATGATCGACCACGCTCATCTGCCGCGCTGCCTTCAGGGCGCGCGTGGTTTCCTCGGCGGAGAGCCCACACGCATCGGCAAGCGCATCACGGCGCAGCGGACCCTGGCGCTGCAGACCGTCGATCAGCAAATGCACGCATTCGCGCGTATTCCGTTTCATGTGACGCATTTTCCGTACCTGCCGCCGACTTCACAATCGGGCATGACATTTGTTTGCAATCCTGCATGCAAATCCGTGGCTGATACCAGACAGACGCGCGTTTGAGGCGCTGGAGACCGCACATTTTCATCGCCCCCTTGCATCTGCCTCGATACTGTATAAACATACAGTATTCAAGAAAATCCGAGGGCGCAGCCAATTGTTGCGCGTCCTGATCAACACCATGACAGTGTCATCGCATGCGATGCCGCCGGCAGCGGCGGCGGACCTTGCGCCCCCCATCCTCATGCACAGTGAGTCTCACCGCGAGTCTCACCGCGAGCCGCACCGTGAATCGGTGAGCGAACTTGAGCACCGCTACCCCGGACTGTGGCGCGCGGGTCAACTCGGCCGTGCCGGCCGCCTTCCCGTGTGTCCGACCGGCTACGATGCGCTGACGGCGGAACTGCCCGGTGGCGGCTGGCCTGCCGGCGCCGTGACCGAGCTGCTGCTGGCCCAGGACGGCGCGGGCGAGTTGCGCCTGCTGATGCCGGCGCTGCGTACGCTGGCTGCCGCGGGGCGCCGCATCGGCGTCGTCAATCCGCCATATCTGCCCAATGCGGCAGGGTTGGTCGATGGCCGCCTGCCCGCGCGCCAGCTCTACTGGGTGCGCCCGCCAGTTGGCGCCACGGTGGCATCGCGCCGTACCGACATGCTATGGGCGGCCGAGCAGATGCTGCGCAGTCAGGCGTTTGGTGCGGTGCTGGTCTGGCTGGCCGGCGCGCGGCCGGAGGCGCTGCGGCGTCTGCAGGTGCTGGCGCAGGCCGGCGATACCGTGGTGTGGGTGCTGCGCCCGATCCGCGTGCTGCACGAATCGTCGCCGGCCACGCTGCGGCTGGCGTTGTCGCCGTTGCCCGGCAACCTGCTGTCCATCGTCTTTCACAAGCGGCGTGGTCCCGCACGTGACACGCCGTTGCTGTTGCCACTGGAAGGCATGGCCCATGTGCCACGGAGCGCGGGTGCGCCCGCGGTGCCCACACCTGTCGTCCCGGCAGGCGCCGATCATCATGTTTCCGATACTCCCGACTTACTGGATCGCGGTGCACCTGCCGCGCCTGCCGCTGGACGCGCTGCAGCCGAGCTGGCCTGAATCGACCGGCGCCCCGGCCGATGCACCGCCCGCCACCGCCACCGCCACGCTGCAACGGGCGCTGCCGGTGGCGGTGGTGGAGCATGAGCGCGTGGTGCTGGCCAATGCGCCAGCCATGGCGCTGGGCGTGTGCCATGGCATGCGGCGCGGTGGCGTGCAGGCGTTGTCGGCGGACGTGGTGCAGCTCGATCGCGATCTCGCGGCCGAGGCTGCACTGATGACCTCGGCCGCGCTGGCGCTGCTGCATTTCACGCCGGCCGTGACGATCGATTCCGAACCCGAATCGGCCACGGTGATGCTCGACGTCACGGCCAGCCTGCGCCTGTTCGGTGGCCATCGCGCGTTGTGCCGGGCGATTCGCGCGCGCGTGCGGCAACTGGGCACGTTCGCGCAAATCGGCAGCGGTACCACGGCACAGGGCGCCGCGTGGCTGGCGCGCCAGCCGTTGCGCAAGACGGCACGTGGCATCGTCAGGCCCGCGCGCCGGGCGGTGCGCGCCGCGC
>JAFAJB010000165.1 GCA_019236395.1 Cupriavidus sp. | reverse complement strand
CCAGCAGCGTCTTGACCAGGCTTTCCGCGCCGTTCATTGAATCTTGAGTCTCCAGTGCGTGAATTGCGTCCATTGCAGGTTCCGTGCTTGTTGTGTGTTGTCAGGTATGGCGGGCAAGCAGGTCGAAGTCCAGACAGACATACTCGGTCGGGAATTCGATCCGCGCGTAATAGACGATCACGTCGTCGACGCAGGCAAAGCGCCGCAGCTCGGCCACCGGTGCACCCACGGGAAGTTCGAGCGCGCCGGCCGAGTCGGCGCCGGCCGGGACGATCGACAGCCGCTGGCGCGCGGCGTTGACCTTGAGACCCGGAAAGCGGTCCAGCACCGGCACCGAGGCACCGTGGCGGAATGCCTCCGGCTCGCGCGCGAACACATCGGCGGCGATATAGACCTCGCCCACTGCAAAAGGCCGCCCGTCCATGCGGTGCGCGCGGTGCAGGAAGTGGTAGGCGTCGGCGCGGCGGCCATCGCAGGGCATGCCCAGGTCGTCGGGCAGGGGGACGTCCGCGGTGGACTCGACCATCGCCTCGGTGGAGAGCTGATCGCCCACCGCAACGGCCTGGTCCCAACTGACAGGTAGCGAAAGCTGGCGCCGCTCGCGGCCGGCCGCCTTGACGAATGTCCCGCGTCCGCGCGAGCGCGCGACGAGCCCTTCGGCGTCCAGGCGCGAGATCGCATGGTGCATCGTCATGCGCGCCACGCCGTACTGGCGGCAAAGCGCCTCGAGGGAGGGAATCTGTTCGCCCGGCCGCCACGCGCCGCTTTCGATCTGGCGGCGAAAGATCGTGGCGAGCTGCAGATAAACGGGCTCGCGGCTGCGTGAGAGGAGGTCGTGGGCGTCCGGCATGCGAAGTGCGCGTCGGCGTGGTCGCCGACGCATCAGGTCGATACCGGACTCTATAAAAAGTCTAGCTGGCTAGACTACTAGGGTTTACGCCCCGACGTTCTGCCGTGCAGGATCAGGCAGCAGCAGCCGTGGCAACAGGCATCAGCGGATCGTTGCCGGCCTCCTGCGCATCGGCGTCGAGCCAGCCAGCCACAACGCCACGCACCAATTCCGTCATTGCCTGCTTGCGGCGCCATGCCGATCGCTTCTTCGACGGAATCTCGGTGATATCGCGCTGCGGCTGGCAAACCGGCACTGCGACGTTGCCGTCCGCCAGTGGCTCGCCGTGATATTCCATCCAGAAACCTTCATAGTCAGCGTGGATTTCACGCGGCGTGTGACGTTGACGCCCCACGTGATTGGCACGGGACACGGCCACCACGCGCCGCGCGCCCACGTGCGCGGCGAAGGCGATCAGCGCCTCCATCACCACGTCCTTGGGACGCAGGCCTTCACTCGCCTTGGTGGCCTCGCGGATCAGTTCACGGCTCTGCTCGCCCATCGGACCCTGCAGGCCGCCGACGAAAATCTCCGGGCCGTCATCACCACGCCTGAAGTAGAAGCTCAGTTGGGCCAGGCAAACCCCGGTCTGGGTGTCGCTCCAGTAGAACGCGAGCTCCCCTTCCCGCGGATTCGGGCCGGAATCGGCCAGGCGCAGCATGTAGCGGCCGTCGTCTGACCACCATTTCAGCCCGCCGGCCAGGTAAATGCGGTCGCACACGCAAGCGGGCAGCGCGGATTCAGCCAGCGTGTAATGGTCGACCACGAAACGCGCGCGGTCTCGAAAGCCCATGCCCCGCACGCCCAGCGGGCGGAACGGCTTCTCCAGGATCAACGGCCGCGCGGCCACCACGCGCTGCAGCAGCGGAGACGAACTCGCCGCCGCCAGCCAAGGCAGGGCCGTACCGGCGCGCACCGCCGACATCGTTACCAGCTTGACACGTCGGGTCAGCCATTTCCGGCTGCCGGACGGGTAACAAAAAGCTGAAATCGATGCCACCGAGGTGAGGTAGCGCAGGTAATACGCTGGATAGAGATCTAAAAGCCCCCCCGCGCGGGCATGGATGAGCCCCTGCAGGTATGACACCGGTTCTTGCACGACTGACTGCTCCCCTGAATGACACACACCTGCCCTGGCTCGGACGCGATATGTGCGAATTTCAACCCTGACCACCCGGCGATGCCGGGGGCGAGAACCGACCTGTCTTTTCTGAATGTGATGTGGGGAACGCAGGCCTGGCTCGTAATATGCCGTAACGCTTTGAAATATTACAGGTTGACGTGGTTACAGAATATGAACGGAATCCCTGAGATGGTGCATATTCGCCACATTTTTACAAATCTTTGCGATTGTCTTGCGGCGCGGCTCGGGACATGAAAAAGGGCCGGCATGTGGCCGGCCCCGGGCAGTACAGCTGCCGCAGAAGATCAGGGGGAGCGGGCAGCCATTCGCGGCCGCCTGGTCAGGTGCCTAGTTAGGCACCGAATCGAGGCCCGTCTCCTTGACGACCGTCTGGGCCGCCGGTGCGGCCAGGTATTCAAGCAGCGCCTTTGCTTCGGCAGGATGCTCGGCATTGACCGGAATACCCCCGGCAAATCGCGTGACCGATTGCACCTCCTCAGGAATGCGCCCCGCAAACGTGACGCCGGCCATCGGCAAGAGCTCGCTCACCTGCTGGAAGCCGATCTCGTACTGGCCGCTGGCCACCACCGACGCGACAGGAACCTTCTCGATCTTCCTCGCCTTGGCGCGCAGCGCGTCCTGCTCGCCAAGCCGCTTGAACAGTTCGCGCTCGACGTACACGCCGCTGGCACTGTCGGAATAGGAAATCGACTTTGCGTGCATCAGCGTGCGGCGCAGTGCATCGACGGTACGGATATCCGGCACCACGGTACCCTGCCGTACCACCATGCCGATGCGCGAATCGGCCAGCTCGACGCGCGAATTCGGATCGACCACCCCCTTCTTGATCAGGTCGTCGAGCGCATAGCCCACCATGATGACGACGTCGGCATGCTCGCCGCGCGCCAACCGGTTCGGAATGGCCTCGGCCGACTGCCCCATCGACGGCCCCTGTGCGGTTTCCAGCTTGTCGCCGCTTTGCTCGGCGAACTTCGACCCGAGGATCTTGTAGGCTGCCGTGAATCCACCCGACGTCATCACGTGGAGGTCCTCGGCATGCACTGACGGGGCAAGCAGTGTCGCGGCCGCGGCACATGCGGCGACGCAGGTCCTGATCATCGTGTTGTCTCCATTGTTTTCACGGTCCGGGACGGCGCCGCGCAGGCGTGGACTATAGATATACACAGGCAGCACAGCCAGCCGCAAACGCTGAACCCGTCTTCATTTCTCCTGAAGAGCGATCCTGAGGCATCGGCCATCCGTTCGGCAACCCGATTTTCGGCCACCGGCCTGAGGCGCCACCCGCCCCACCTGCCCCACCCGTCGGTCAGCGCCGGGACAGCAGCAAATCCATCAGCGTCGTGCCGCCGCGGCAGGCTCCGCCAATGTCTGCTCCACCACGCGCATCACCTCCTTCGCGGTGTTCTCCGAATGCTGGCGCAGTACCTGGGCCAGGCGCGGGCGGCCCGGTTCGCGCAGGGCCGCGATGATCGCCTCGTGTTCCTCGTGCGATTCCTGCCAGCGCAGCATGTCCGCGTTGGCAGCGCCGCGCGCGCGATGGACCTTGCTCATCAGCATGGCGTAGATGCCGGCCAGCACGGCGTTGCCCGCGCCGTCGATGATGAGCTGGTGGATTTCCTGGTTGATGCGGAAGTAGTCGGTGCGGCGCCCTGCATCGTGCGCGTCGATCATCGCCTGGTGCCGGCGTTCGATCTTGGCCATCGCCGCGTCTGTGAGCCGCTGTGCTGCCAGTTCCCCGGCGTTCGCCTCCAGCCCGTGCAGCGTTTCAAAGGTCTCGCGCAACTCGTCGAGATCGAGCGGCGCCACGCGATAGCCGATGTACTGGCGATGCAGGACCAGCCCTTCGGACACCAGCACCTTCAACGCCTCGCGCAGCGGCGTCTTCGAGACATCGAACGCTTCGCAGAACGCCTTTTCGTCGATGCGCACGCCTGGCGGCAACTCCCCCTCCTGAATCATCGTACGTAGCCGGACCGCGATCTCGGCTGACATGCCGAGTGTGCGCAGTCGAGCAGTTTTGGGGAGCGCTTGTGTCACAGACATCACCAGATTTGGGAAATTGCACCAGCGAAAGGCTACCACACACCAAAACTGCACATACACGATCTATATAAATCAACAACTTACAAGTGTTGTAATTACAGATTACGTATCCTATACTGCGACCGTTGCGCGACACCTTACATAAAACGCCTCAATCGAAGGACTCAAGGGAAAGGAGACACCCGTCATGCAATCCACAAGCCCCGCCGCCACGCTCGCGGTTCCCCGTAGCAGCGTGCGATGGAAAATCTTCCTGATGATGTTGATGCTGGTGGCGATCAACTACATCGATCGCGCATCGCTGTCGGTGGCCATGCCGCTGATCGCGAAGGAGTTCGACCTGAGCCCCGCCATGCAGGGACTGATCCTCAGTTCGTTCTTCTGGACCTACGCATTCATGCAGGTGCCGGGCGGCATGCTGGCCGACAAATACAAACCGCGCATCGTGATTGCCACGGCCACCGTTTTCTGGGGCGCGTTCCAGGCGCTGGCCGCGGTCTGCACCAACGCCACTTCGCTGCTGCTGACCCGGCTAGGCCTCGGCGCCGCCGAAGCGCCGATCTACCCGGCAGGCGGCAAGCTCAATGCCATCTGGATGACGCAGAACGAGCGCGGCCGCGGCGCCACGCTGCTGGACGGCGGCGCACCGCTGGGCGCGGCGCTCGGCTCGCTCATCATCGCCGGGCTGATCAGCGAACTGGGGTCGTGGCGCATGTCGTTCGTGGTGGCCGGCGTGGGCACGGTGCTCGCCGGCGCCGTGGCCTGGTGGTACATCCGCAATTCGCCGCGCGAACACCAGGGCGTCAATGAACAGGAAGCCCGTCACATCGAGGACGCGCACGCACTCGAACACAGCGCGGAACCGACCAATCTGAGCGGCCGTTCGCTGGACTTCTTCAAGTACCGCTCGGTCTGGTGCATGGCCATCAGCTGGATGTGCTTCAACGCCGTGTTCTATGGCCTGCTGACGTGGATGCCCACCTATCTGAGTAAAGCTCGCGGCTTCGACCTCAAGACCATGGGCGGGTCCAGCTTCATTATCTTTTTCGCCGGGTTCATCGGCGAACTGATCGGCGGCTGGATCGCCGACAAGTGGAAGGAAGCCGGCGGCCGTCCCAATGTGGTGATGCGCACGCTGTTCGGTATCGCGGCCGTGGTGGCCACGATCTCGATCTTCTCGGTGGCCTATGTCACTGACCCGGTGGCGGTGGTGGTGCTGCTCTCGTCCACGCTGTTCTTCCTGCGCTGGTGCGGCCTGTTCTGGTCCGTTCCGTCGATGCTGGCCACTCGCAACAAGGTTGGCTTCCTGGGCGGCGTGATGAACCTGGGCGGCAATATCGCCGGCATCAGCGTGCCGATCATCGTCGGCCTGATCGTCCAGGCCACCGGCTCCTACTTCCTGGCGCTGATGTTCTTTGCCGTGTGCGGCGTCGGCCTGCTGCTTGCGTCCACCAACATCAACTACGAAAAGAAGATTCCGGTCTGACGCCGGGGTCCGAAGCCAGTACGGCCCGAACGACTACAGAGGCGCCGCCCTCCGGACGGCGCCCGTCCCACTCCTGAGTAATTCATCATGACCAGACAGATTCGCCTCGGCATGCTCACGCCGTCGTCCAACACCGCGCTTGAACCCATTACCAGCGCGATGGTGAATGGCCTGCCCAACGTCAGCGCGCACTTCTCGCGCTTCACGGTGACCGAGATCTCGCTGCGCGACCAGGCGCTCGGCCAGTTCGACCTGGAGAAGATCCTGGCGGCCGCGCGTCTGCTGGCAGATGCCCGCGTCGACGTGATCGCATGGAACGGCACCTCGTCGGGCTGGCTCGGCTTCGATAAGGATGAAGCGCTGTGCCGGCAAATCACCGAGGCCACCGGCATCCCGGCCACCACGTCAGTGCTGGCGCTGAACGAAATCCTGGAAAAGACCGGCGCGCGCCGTTTCGGCCTGGCCACGCCGTACCTGCAAGACGTGCAGCAACGCATCGTCGCCAACTACCAGCGCAGCGGCTTCGACTGCTCGGCAGAACGCCATCTGGATCTGCACGTGAACTACAGCTTCGCGGAAGTGGAAGAGGACACCATCCGCAAGATGGTGCGCGAGCTCGCCGCCGAAAAGCCGCAGGCCATCACCACGTTCTGCACCAACCTGCGCGCCGCGCATCTGGTGGAAGCGCTCGAAGCCGAGACCGGCATCCCCGTCTACGACACGATTGCCACCGTGGTGTGGAAGTCGCTGCGTCTGGCCGGCGTCGACACGCGCGCACTGCAAGGCTGGGGCCGCCTGTTCCGCGAAGTCGAATGACGGCAATGAATAACGCTTCGGAGTGATGACCATGCCCGCCGACAACAAACTCGACCTGGTGATCCGCAATGCCGACGTGGTCACCGCCGCCGATCGCTTCCGCTGTGACATCGGCGTGCGTGACGGCCGCATCGTGGCGCTTGGGCACGACCTGCCGCCGGCCGACAGCGAAGTCGACGCCACCGGCCTGCTGGCCCTGCCCGGCGGCGTGGATGGCCACTGCCACCTGGACCAGCCCATGCCCGACGGCATGCGCATGGCCGACGACTTCTTCACCGGCACGCGCGCGGCCGCATGTGGTGGCACGACCACCGTGATCCCGTTCGCCGCGCAGGAGAAAGGGGCCTCGCTCAAGGCGGCCGTGGCCGACTACCACCGTCGGGCCGACGGCCGAGCCGTGATCGACTACGCCTTCCACCTGATCGTGGCCGATCCCACCCCGGCCGTGCTGCAGGACGAGCTGCCTTCACTGATCCGCCAGGGCTACAGCTCGTTCAAGGTCTACATGACCTACGACGACCTGAAGCTGTCCGATCGCGAAATGCTGTCCGTGCTCGACGTGGCACGCGAGAACAAGGCGCTGGTCATGGTGCACGCGGAAAATGCCGACTGCATCTCGTGGCTGACCGACAAGCTCGTCGGCCAGGGCCGCATCGCACCGCGCTTCCACGCGCTGGCGCGCCCCGATGCCGTCGAGCGCGAAGCGACGCATCGCGCCATCACGTTCGCCGAACTGGTCGATGTGCCGATCCTGATCGTGCACGTCTCCGGCAAGGAAGCCATCGAGCAGATCCGCTGGGCGCAGGGCCGTGGCATGAAGATCCTGGCCGAGACCTGCCCACAGTACCTGTACCTGACCGCCGAGGACATGGGCGCGGCCGGGGACCACGGCTACGAAGGCGCAAAGTGCGTGTGCAGCCCGCCGCCGCGCGACCCGGAAAACCAGGCCGCCGTCTGGCGCGCGCTGACCAATGGCGTGTTCAGCGTGTTCTCGTCGGACCATGCGCCGTTCAACTATGACGATCCCGAAGGCAAGAAGCTCGGGGGCACCGCACAGCCGTTCGACCACATCCCCAACGGCGTGCCGGGCATCGAGACGCGCCTGCCGTTGCTGTTCGATGGCGTGGCGCGCGGCAAGTTGTCGCTGCACCAGTTTGTCGAGCTCACGTCCTACCGGCCGGCGAAGATCTACGGGCTCTATCCGCGCAAGGGCACGATCGCCGTCGGCGCCGACGCGGACATCGTGCTCTGGGACCCGTCGCGCAAGGTACGCATTGCCAACAGCAACTTGCACCACGCGGTCGACTACACGCCGTACGAAGGCATCGAGGTCTCCGGCTGGCCGATGACCACGTTCTCTCGCGGCGAAATGATCGTACGCAATGGCGAATACCTGGAGCCCGCTGCCGGCCGTGGCAAGTTCCTCGAAGCCGGACAACCCGAGATCTGAAGCAATATGAACCTGCTCATCGTCAATCCGAACATCAGTGAATCGGTCACCGGGCTGATCCACGCGGAAGCCTGCCGCACGGCATCGCCGGACACCACCATCACGATGGCAACCGCCGCGTTCGGCGTGGCTTATATCGAAACGCGCTTCGAGGCACTGGTGGGTGGCTATGCCACCGCCTGCGCCGCCGCCGAGCACGCGGGCAAGTTCGACGGCCTGATCGTGGCCGCGTTTGGCGACCCCGGCCTGTCCGGCCTGAAGGAACTGTTCGATGTCCCCGTGGTGGGCATGACTGAAGCCGCACTGGCCAGCGCGTGCCTGCTGGGCCAGCGCTTTTCGATCATCGCGATCTCGCACCGCATCCAGGCGTGGTATCGCGAATGCGTGGCCGCCAACGGATTGGTCGACCGGCTGGCCAGCATCCGCTCGCTACAGGAGCCGCTGCGCGATATCGGCAGCGTGCAGGAGGACCATGCGGCGCGACTGGAGGAACTTGCGCTTCAGGCCGTGCGCGAAGACGGTGCCGACGTGATCATCGTGGCCGGCGCGCCGCTGGCCGGCCTGGCCCGCTCGCTCAAGGGTCGCATTCCGGTACCTGTGGTGGACGGCGTCAGCAGCGCCGTGCGGCATTGCGAATCGCTGGTGGCACTGCAGGCCGGCAGCGCGCGGGAGGGGAGCTTCGCCCGTCCGCCGTGCAAACCCAATGCCGGGCTGCCGCCCGCGTTGTCGCGCCTGCTCGACCAGCAGGCATAAACAGCCTGCCTGGGCTCAGTTTGAGCTCAGTTCGCGTCGGAGAACTTCCGCAACAGGCGCATGAACTCGTCGAACTCCTCGGCGGAGAAATTGCGCAGCCGGTGGTTGAGCACCTCCGGCGCGATCTTCGGGATCTCGGCGGCCACCTCCTGCCCCTTGTCGGTCAGGACCAGGTTGATCACGCGCCGGTCCTCGATGCTGCGCTGGCGCTGCAGCAGTTCGCGCATCTCAAGCTTGTCCAGCATGCGCGTCATCAGGCCGGTATCGATGCCCAGCACCTTGCTGAGCTCGAACGGCGTGGTGGCTGCGCCGCGTGTCAACGCCAGCAAAATGCCCATCTGCTGGCCCGTGATGCCCAGCGGCCGCAACGCGGCATCCATCTCAACCAGCAGCATGTTGCGCGCCCGGTTGAGATGAAATCCGATACTTTGCGTGAGCTGGAAGTTTTCGTAGGTGTAGTGTTTCACGGCAATTTGCGGCACTTTGAGCAGATCGTGAAACGCCAATGTATCTGATGCATCAGGAAAAGGAAAGCGGCGATGACGCCGGTTGGCGCTGGTTGACGCCAGCTGAGGCGGATCAGCGCTAACATCTGTTCCTCATACGCCTGGAAGGCCTGCGGGGAGCTGTCATGCCGACTCAACCATTCGTCCATATGCCCCTCCCGACGCGGGTGGTATTCGGCGCCGGATCGCTTTCGACGCTGGCCGCCGAGCTGGACCGGCTCGATGTTTGGCGGGCATTGGTGCTGTGTACCCCCGGCCAGACCGCGCTGGCGGGCAAGGTGGCCGACCTGCTTGGCGATCGCCATGTCGGTGTCTTCCCGGGCGCCGTCATGCACGTACCGATCGAAGTTGCGCGCGAAGCGCGTGCGCTGGCTGCCCGGCTCAATGCCGATTGCGCGATTGCCATCGGCGGCGGCTCCACGATCGGCCTCGGCAAGGCCATCGCACTGGAATCGCCCCTGCCGATCGTCGCCATTCCCACCACCTACGCCGGTTCGGAGATGACGCCGATCTACGGGATCACCACGGCCGGCGAAAAGCAGACCGGTCGCACGATGCAGGTGCTGCCACGCACGGTCCTGTACGACCCTGCCCTGACACTCGCACTACCGGTATCGATCAGCATGGTCAGCGGGCTCAATGCCATCGCGCACTGCGTGGAAGCGCTCTATGCGACCGACGCCACGCCGATCACGAGCCTGATGGCCGAGGAAGGCATTCGCGCGCTGTCACTGGGTCTGCCCCGCGTCAAGGACCGCGCTGACGACATTGATGCGCGCGGCGATTGCCTCTACGGCGCGTGGCTGGCGGGCTCGGTGCTTGGAAGCTGCGCGGTGGCGCTGCATCACAAGCTCTGCCATACGCTTGGCGGCATGCTCAACCTGCCGCATGCGGAAACGCACGCGATCATCCTGCCGCACGCTGTTCAGTACAACGCGTCAGCCGCGCCGGAGGCCATGGCGCGCATTGCCCGTGCACTGCAGGCAGACGATGCGGCCGGGGGCCTGCATCGCCTGGCCATTCAGCTTGGCGCACCGCTGGCGTTGCGCGATCTCGGCGTGCGGCGCGAGGACCTGCCCCGTGTTGCAGACCAGGCACTGCGGGCACCCTATCCCAATCCTGCGCCGCTGACCCGTGAAGGCATCCTGCGGCTGCTTGAACACGCTTTCGAGGGCGCCGCGCCGCACTGAGGCCTCTGTTCATCGGTCCTCGATCGAAGCCCCGTTCAAGCCGTCTTTCCCATCTTTTCCACGACGGCCAGCACCTGCTTCGCGACAGCATCCCCGACGCGCTTCGCTTCTGCGGTGACGCTGTCGCGCTTCAGCTCCGAAGCGCCATGTGCGCCCGCACCGACGGCCGTGGCAGACATCGCCAGGCCTGCGGCCGCGCCAACGCCTGCGGTTGCGGCCATGCCGGGCATGTGGCCGCTATCGGCACTGGTCTGGAACAGCGTCACGGGCACCGGCGTACCGTGCGCGGGCTGATAGAGCACCTGCACCGACGCCGACACATCGCTCTTGCCCGCCCCGAAGCCGATCAGCATCCGGCGGCGTGCCTTGCCCTCGTCGATCTTGTCGATGCGGCCCTCGACGATCAGCGCATTGGCGTCCGAGGGCACCGGGCCATCGATGCGCACGGCGCGCAGCCCCTTGGCCTGCAGTGCCTGCACGATCTCGTCAGCCATCGCATTGCGCGCATCGCTGGCGGTCTTGTCCGGCGCCGGGGTGGCGGTCCCACCCGTGGCCATGGCCTTGACGCGATGCATCAGGTTGTCATCGACCTTGACCTGCTCCGCGCTTGCATCGAACCCGCGCACGTAGACGATGTCGGCCGGCGCATGGGCCATCGCTACAGGCACCGGTACATCGGAGATCATCGTGGTCGCGGAAGCACAGCCCGTCATCAGCATCGAGGTGGCTGCAATCGCGGCGATGGTCAGGCGTTTGGCGTGGCGCGGGAGGGATTGAAAAACGGTCTGCATGTCGAAGTCCTGATCTGTTGTCTACTGTGGCACCGCGATTCCGGCGCCGGCAGACCCAGTATCGGATGCGACCCTGCAACAGGCCAGGCAAGAACTATTTCATTCAATGTCATGCGGGCAACGACACCACCACTTCCAGCCCGCCGCCGTCTCGCGGGCGGAATGCCAGTGACCCGCCATGCAGCCGCGCAATCCGCTCGACGATGGCCAGGCCCAGCCCGGTCCCGCCCGAGTGCCCACGCGCGTTGTCGCCGCGGCTGAATGGCGCGCGCAGTTGCTCCAATTCCTCGACACTGATGCCAATGCCGCGATCGCAAACCGCGACGTGCGCGGCGCCACCATCCGCCCACGTGCGCACCATGAGTCCCGTGCGCCCATAGTTGATCGCGTTCTGCATCAGGTTCATCAACATGCGCAGCATGCTGGTCGGGCGATAGGAAACCAGTGGCAACGGGCCCAGATCGAGCTCGAACTCGTGACCGAGCCCGGCGAAGTCGGAGGCCAGCTGGCGCACCAGCGCATTGAGATCGCCCGGTTGCGACACCTCGCGCTCGCCACTGCCCGCGTAGTCCATGAACTGCTGGAGAATCGTGTCGATGTGATCGAGGTAGCCCTCCACCGATGCCACGAACGCGTCGCCCGTGCCACGCGGCAGCGCCATGGCCATGGCCAGACGCAACTTTGTCAGCGGCGTGCGGATGTCGTGCGAGACACCGGCCAGCATCAGTGCGCGCGTCTTCTCCGCCTGTTGCAGTGCATCGGTCATTCGGTTGAACGCGCTGCTGACCTGCGCGATCTCGGTCGGCCCTCCGGTGGGCAGCGGTGGCGGGGTCTCCCCGGCGCTGACATGCAACGCCGCACGCGCCAGGTCCTGCAATGGCCGGTTGATATGGCGCTGGATCAGGTAGCCGGTCAGCGCGGCCAGCAGCCCGAGCCCCGCAGACAACGCGATAGCAGCCGTGATGCCGCTGGCCTGTGCGTCGGCGGTCATCGGCAGCGGTATCCAGGTGGGCGCCCCGGAGGCGTGGATGCGAATCCACAGCCGTTCGTTGTCGCCGGCGTCCTGCCATCGCGCAGCCATATCCGGAGGCAAGTCACGTCTCAGCCCGCGCATGAACACGTCTCGCTGCCAGGTGCGGAATGGGTGCAGGGCCGGCATATCCGTGCCGTCTTCCTCGGGGGCCTGTATCTGCCCGCCCAGACGCGCCACGGCAGCCCTGCCCTCGTCCACCGGCATGGCCGCCAGCACGCCGTCGAGCATCTTCACATAGTGCGAGAACACCGCTGCAGCGCGCTCCACGCGCGGGCGCTGCACAAAATGCAGCAGCACGATCAGCGAACATGCCTGCGTGAACGCAACCAGCGCCACCAGCAGCACGATATTGCGCGTGAGCAACGAGCGAGGCAGCGTAATCCGCATCGCGCCCCTCATGCCTCCACGCCCGCCACCAGCATGTAGCCCACGCCCCAGACGGTCTTGATGAAACGCGGCTTGGATGGGTCTTCCTCGACGATCTGCCGCAGCCGCAGGATCTGCACGTCGATACTGCGATCGAGCGCGTCATGGTCGCGCCCACGCGCGCGGGCCAGCAGGTTCTCGCGGCTGACCGGGCGATTGGGCGATGCACCGAGCGCCTGAAGCAGCAGCATCTGCGCGGAGTGCACCTCAACCGGCACGCCTGCACGCGTCAAGGTCTGCTTGCCGACGTCAAAGCGGAACTCGCCGAAGCTCAGCAGCTGCGCGGTAGCGGCGGGGTCGCCTGATGCGATCTTCTGGCGACGCAGCAACGCACGGATGCGGGCAACCAGTTCGTCAGGCAGGAACGGCTTGGCCAGGTAGTCGTCCGCCCCGGTATCCAGGCCCACCACGCGGTCGGCCGGGTCGCCCTTGGCGGTCAGCATCAGGATCGGGAGCGTCTGCCCTTCGGCGCGTAGCCGGCGGCAGACGGTCAGGCCGTCCTCCGGCTCCATCATCAGGTCAAGCACAAGCAGGTCGTACGGCTCCCGCTGCAGGTAGCGGTTCAGCTGCTTGCCATCCGCCACCGCACGCACGTGAAAGCCATGCCCCGTGAGGAAGCGCTGCAGCATGTTGCGCAACTCGGCTTCATCATCGAGCACGATTATCCGGTTCACCTGCTCCATGCCGTGTCTCCCGTTCTGGTCCGAGGCATCAACGGGCCATCTTCTGGACCAGGAATGCCTCGATCTGCGGCAGCGTCACGTAGCCGGCGCGCTGCGTATCGATCTCGTCGAAATGCTTCGCCACCATCGGCATGCCGGACGCGGCCTGCGCGCGCGTCAGCTTGCCGTCGTGTGTGGTGTTGGCGTTGGCAAAGCGGGTCTGCAATTGCTGCGCCGCAGCTTCGGCCCGATCGATACGGTCACCGCTACCACCACCCATCGCCATCAACCGGCCCTGCGCGTTCGCACCTGCCGAAACAATACACAAGATAAGTACTGCAATCATCTTCTTCATGATGAACTCCGTTGAGCAGCCGACGCGCCTCGGGATGCGCCGGCAATTAACCTGAAATCCGCGATCGTCATGCCCAGTGCGCAGGCACATAGACCCTGCCAACCCAGTGGGCCGGCACCCAGACCACCGGACGCGGCGGTGCAACATAGACGGGGCGCGGCGCAACGTAGACCGGGGGCGGCGGAGGCAGCTTGGCCGTGACCACGACAGCAGGCACCGGTGGCGCGACATAGACGGCGGCGGGCGGCGGAGGCGGGGGCGCCACGGGCACTGCAGGCGGCACCGCCACCGCAACCGTCACCGGTGGCGGGGGCGGCACATAGGCCACCGGCGCGGCGCCCACCACCACGGTGCTGCCGGTGGTCACGGTGCCGCCGTGCACCACCGTCGTCCCGCCGCCGGTAGTCACTACGCCTGTCGAGACGCGCGTTGCGCTGCCTGCGTGGTTGACCGTCCCGCCATTGCTGCCGGTCACCGTGCCGGATCGATCGCAGGTGCCTCCGGCGCAGGTCGTCGAGGCCGAGTGGTTATAAGTATTGCCGTTGGCGGCGGTCACCGTTCCCGTCGAGGTGTACTGTCCCGGCGCTTCGCGCGTGACGCTGCCACTGGTTGTTGCGCTGTGGCCATCCGAGCCGGTCATGGCGCCGCTATGCGAGCAGGTGCCGCCCGCGCAACTGGTACTGCCGTCGTGCTGTACCGAACGGCCGTTCGGTCCCGTGGCCGTACCCGAGTTCGAGAACTGGCCGGGCGCGGTGCGGGTGACCGTGCCGGTATTGGTGGCCAGGCCACCGTAGGGGCCGACCACGCCGCCGCCGTGCGTGCAGCTCCCGCCGCCGCAGGAGGCAGCGTGGGCGCCGTTGTAGGTGCCATGTGGCGTATAAGCCGTTCCGTGGCCTGTCCAGACGGCGAACGCGGAAGCATTGAAAAGCAGGAGCAGCGATCCGGTTGCTGCGATCAGGGTGCGTGAAGCCATCGTGATGTCCTTTCGATCCGGTGCGTTGCAACACGCCGGGGCGTGTCGACGGGCCGAACTATAGGACGGCGGTTTCCGCGCGTCGCCCCGGAAATCATGTCGGGAAATGTCATAGCTAGACGCGTGACATCAGACGAAATAACTTCCTGATGGATTCCCGGATAGCCGGCCGCTAGAGTTGCCTCACCAACGCGGCACCCCGCCCCCGACAAACTTCACCGAGGCTCAGCATGCTCATTACCGGAAAGATCGCGATGTACGTGACGGCGTTCGTTGTCACCGTCTCCCTGATCGAAGCCGTCATCCTTTGGCGCCGCCGCCGAGACAGCGCCCGCCCGTTCTCCTGGAACGAAGTCTGGCTGTCGCTGTGCGACCTGGCCGGCCGCAAGCTGTCCGTGATGCTGCCGCTGTCGCTGGCCACGCCCGTCTTTGCGTTCGCCTGGGACCACCGCCTGTACACCATCACGCTGAACAGTGCGCTGGCTGTGTTCCTGCTCTTTGTCGGGCAGGAGTTCTGCTACTACTGGTATCACCGCGCGGCACACCGTATCCGCTTTTTCTGGGCCACGCATGCGGTACACCACTCGCCCAACCAGCTCTCGCTGACGTCCGCGTACCGGCTTGGCTGGACCGGCAAGCTCACCGGCTCCGCCGTGTTCTTCGCGCCGCTGGTATGGCTGGGCGTGCGCCCCGAGGTAGTGCTGGCCACGCTGTCGTTCAACCTGCTCTACCAGTTCTGGCTGCACAACGACTGGATGCCCAAGCTTGGCTGGCTCGAATACGTGTTCAATACCCCGTCGGCCCACCGCGTGCACCACGCCTCGAACATCGACTACCTCGATGCCAACTATGGCGGCGTGCTGATCGTCTTCGACCGTCTGTTCGGCACCTACGTGGAAGAACGCGCCGACGAGCCGTGCCGCTACGGCCTGGTTCACCCGAGCACCACGCACAACCCGATCGTCAACCAGTTCGAGCACTGGGTCGGTCTGGCCCGCGACATCGCATCGGCCTCGAAGCTCTGGCACGCGGCCGCCTACCTGGTCATGCCTCCGGGCTGGGCGCCGGATGGACGCGGCACGACCACCGAGAACCTGCGCCGGCAGCATCAGGAAGTGAAACAGGCCGGATGGCAACTCCAGCAATAGCGATACTCTGCCAGGCACCATGACGACACAGGCCACGATATGCGATGATCGTGGCCTGTCTGCTTTCCCGCCGCCGCCATGCCAGACCGCATCAGCGAAGACATCACGTTCCGCAAACTCGAGGCGCTGCTGGCCTTCATGGAGACAGGCAACCTGGCAAAGGCCGCCGAGGCGCTGGACGTCAGCACGGTGAGCGTACACCGCGCACTGCATTCACTGGAGGAAGGATTGCGCTGCGCGCTGTTCCGGCACGAGGGACGCAACCTGTTGCCGACCGAGGCCGCCCACGTGCTGGCAGACGTGGCGCGCGACGTTCTCAAGACCATGTCCGACGGCATCCGCATCACGCGCGAGGCCGCCGGCTACTCGGCCGACCAGCTCAAGATCGGTTCACTGTATTCGCTGACGATCCACACCGTGCCGCAGGTAGTCATCGGCATCAAGATGCGGCGCCCGGAACTGCAGACGGAACTGGTGCTCGGCTCCAACACCGACCTGCTCGACAAACTGCGCCAGGGGACCATCGACGCCACGCTGATGGGCCTGCCAGAGCCCGGGGCCGATATCGAATCGATCCCGATGTTCGAGGACGACATCTTCTTCGCCGCCCCGGCCGATTCGCCCTACGCCCGCATGGAAGCGGTCGATCTGCGCCAGTGCCGCGACGAGCCTTTCGTCTCGCTCGGTGATGGCTTTGTGACGTCGAGCGGTTTTGCCGAGGCGTTCCGCATAGCCGACTTCACGCCGAATGTTGTCATGAAGGTCGGCGACATCTTCTCATTGATGAATCTGGTCGGCGGCGGAATCGGCTATTCGTTGTTGCCCGGCCGCGTGCGCGACGTGTTCGCGCGTAACGTCGCGTTCGTCCCGCTGACGGCCGAGTACGACATGAAGCAGACGATCGGGCTCAGCTTCCTGCGCCGGCGTGAGCGCGATCCGAACCTGCTGGCCCTGGCCGCGGTCTGCCGCATGCTGACCCAGACCGGCGCGGACCGGCGCTAACCAGCGGCAAGGCCCGCTGACATCAGCCGACCAGCGCCCGGGTGGCCAGATACAACACGGACGGCCCCAGCAGACACCCCAGCCCCGTGTGGAACGTGGCCACCAGCGCCCCATACGGCACCAGCCGCCGGTCGGTGGCGGCAAGGCCGGCCGACACCCCGCTGACCGTCCCGGCAAGACCGCCGAACACCATCGCGGCGCGCGGGTTGTTCAGACCCAGGAAGCCCGCGGCAAACGGGGTGCCCACCATGACGATGATCGCCTTGATCAGTCCGGTGGCTATCGACAGCGCGATCACGTCCGAGCTGGCACCGAGTGCCGCGCCCGTTACCGGGCCCACGATATAGGTCACCGCACCCGCGCCGATCGTCGTCATGCTGACCGCGTCGCTGTAGCCAAACGCGCGCGCCACGGTCGCCCCGACCACAAACGGGATCACGGTGCCGAGCAGCAGCGACAGGGCCCCCACCATCCCGGCCTTGCGCGCCTCACGCACCTGCACCTCGAAGGCCGTGGCCACGATGGCGAAGTCGCGCAGCATCGCGCCGCCCATCAGCCCGATACCCGAAAACAGCGAAAAATCTGCCAGCCCACTTTCCTTGCCGGTGGCCAGGCCGCCGTAGTAGGCCAGCCCCAGGCCGATCATGATGGCGATGGCTGACGCATGAAGGCGCCCTTTCGTCAGCCGGCGCGACAGTTGCGAGGACACCCACATCACGATGCCCACGGTGGCGAAAGCCGTCACCAGGGCATTGTGCTCGAGCACTTTCTGGAACATGAGGGTCGGTACGATCGTCATGGCAGTCTCCCCTGGCTCAGGTACGGGCAGCCGTTTCGGCCGGCAGCGGCGGCAACGGCTCATGGTCGCCAGTGCGGCTCAGCAACGCGATGCAACACCCCGAAGCCAGCACGGCGAGCACCGCCGCGATCACTGCCACCGGCCCGCCGCGCAGTGCGGCAACCACGTTCTGCTGCGCCGCCATCGCCACCACTACGGGGATATACATCGCCCCCCAGAAGCCAACCCCTGCCTCGGTCTCCCTGGGCATCAGCCCGCGGTCATGCAGGTACAGCCGGATCGAGATCAGCAGCAGCATGGCGATGCCAACCCCACCGACATTGGCCTTGACGCCGATCGCGACGCCGAGCAGGTCGCCCAGATACAGGCCAATCAGATGGCAGAGCGCTAGCAGCGCGGTTCCGTAGATGATCATGGTTGTCTCCTTGATGGTGTCGGTTCTTTGGTTTGATGCGCCGAGGGCACAGCGCCTGCAAACCGACTGTAGAAATCGGCAGCTTCGGCATCAATCAACCCCGGTTCGGAATCGTTACGCTCAAGCTAAGCGTGACGGCCAAGTTATTTACCCGTGGCGTAACGGTCCGACGCCGACGTTGATTGTTCGGCCACGCCAGCCCGCCTATCTTTCCCGTATCGACCGAAGCACACCGGAGACGTCATGCTGAACCCGATACCGGAACGACAGTGGGACACGCGCCGCACCGAAAAGCGGCGCCGCCAGACCCTGGGCGCGAGGATCGCCTCGGGCAAGGTGATCCCCACGGCAGATATCGTGCCCTTCCTGGAAACGATCACCGCACCGGGCGATCGCGTGGTGCTGGAGGGCAACAACCAGAAACAGGCCGACTTTCTCTCCCGCTCGCTGGCGGATGCCGACCCTTCCCGCCTGCACGACCTGCACCTGATCATCCCGAGCGTGAGCCGGGTGGAGCATCTGGACCTGTTCGAGCGCGGCATCGCGCGAAAGCTCGACTTCGCCTACGCCGGCGCACAGAGCGTCCGCATCTCCCAGTTCCTGGAGGACGGGCTGATGGAGGTCGGCGCGATCCACACGTATATCGAGCTCTACGCACGGCTCTACGTCGACCTGACGCCGCATGTCGTGCTGACCGCGGCGTACAAGGCCGACCGCGACGGCAATCTCTATACCGGCCCGAGTACCGAGGACTCCCCGGCATTGATCGAGGCCGCGGCGTTCCGCGACGGCATCGTGATCGCGCAGGTCAACGAGATCGTCGACGACCCGAAGGACCTGCCGCGCGTCGATATCCCCGGCTCCTGGATCGACTACGTGGTGGAGTCGGACAAGCCATTCTTCTGCGAGCCGCTGTTCACGCGCGACCCCCGCCTGATCAAGCCGGTGCACATCCTGATGGCCATGATGGCGATCCGCGGCATCTACGAACGCCACAACGTGCAGTCGCTGAACCACGGCATTGGCTTCAACACCGCGGCGATCGAACTGATCCTGCCGACCTACGGCGAACAGCTCGGCCTGAAAGGGAAGATCTGCAAGTACTGGACGCTCAACCCGCACCCGACGCTGATCCCGGCGATCGAATCGGGCTGGGTCGAAAGCGTGCACAGCTTCGGCAGCGAGCTCGGCATGGAAGACTACGTCGCGGCGCGCCCCGATATCTTCTTCACCGGCAGCGACGGGTCGATGCGCTCGAACCGCGCGCTTTGCCAACTCGCCGGCCAGTACGCGGTGGACCTGTTCATCGGCTCGACGCTGCAGATCGACGGCGACGGGCACTCGTCCACGGTCACCCGCGGCCGGCTGTCCGGCTTCGGCGGCGCGCCCAACATGGGCCATAACCCCGGCGGCCGCCGTCACGCCACACCCGCGTGGCTTGACCTGATCGAGACCGACGATCCACTGGCACGCGGCCGCAAGCTCGTGGTGCAGATGGTGGAGACGTTCCAGGCGGGCGGCAAACCAACCTTCGTCGAATCGATGGACGCGGTCCAGGTGGCCCGCGACAGTGGCATGCCGCTGGCGCCGGTCATGATCTACGGCGACGACGTGACACACGTGCTGACGGAAGAAGGCATTGCCTATCTCTACAAGGCGCGCTCGCTCGAGGAGCGCCGCCGCATGATCGCGGCCGGGGCCGGTGTGACACCGATCGGCATTCGGCACGACCCGGCCACCACGCGTCAGATGCGCAGCGA
>JAFAJB010000239.1 GCA_019236395.1 Cupriavidus sp. | reverse complement strand
CACGGCGTGGTTGACCTGCTCGATACCCGAGCTCTGCTCCGCCGACGCGGCGCTGATCTCGCCCATGATGTCCGTCACACGCTTCACGGCCTGCACGATCTCGTCCATCGTCGCGCCGGCCTGTGATACGAGCGCGGCACCGGTATCTACCTGCGCCACGGAATTGTCGATCAGCGTCTTGATTTCCTTGGCGGCATTGGCGCTACGCTGCGCCAGGCTGCGCACCTCGCCGGCCACCACGGCAAAGCCGCGGCCCTGCTCGCCGGCCCGGGCGGCTTCCACCGCCGCGTTCAGCGCCAGGATATTGGTCTGGAACGCGATGCCTTCGATCACGCCGATGATGTCGACAATCTTGCGCGACGCATCGTTGATCTCGCCCATCGTCTGCACCACGCGGCCCACCACCTCGCCACCGCGTACGGCGGTTTCCGACGCATTGGCGGCCAGCCCGCTGGCCTGGCGGGCGTTATCGGCGTTCTGGCGCACGGTGCTGGTGAGCTGCTCCATGCTCGACGCGGTTTCCTCGAGCGAGGCGGCCTGCTGCTCGGTACGCTGCGACAGGTCATTGTTGCCTGCGGCGATCTCGCTCGAAGCCGAACCGATCGACTCGGCCGACTCCTTGAACTCGCGAACCATGCGCGACAGTTGCTGCTGCATCTGGCTCATCGCGTTCAGCAGGCTGCCGCGGTCGCCCGCACGCAGCTTCACCGCGCCGGAGAAATCGCCCTCTGCAATACGTGCCGCAATATCCGCGGCATAGCCGGGCTCGCCGCCAAGCTGGCGCGAAAGCTGGCGTGCCAGGAACCAGCCAAGCAGCACCGACACGGCCAGGCCGCCAAGCACCAGCAGCAGCATGGACACGCGCGAGCTGTTGTAGACGCTGGTCGATTCGTCCATGTTGGATTTGGCGCGCTCATCGCGGCGCTTCACCATCTTGAGCAGCACGTCTTCGAGCGCGCGGCTTTCCTTGAGCAGTTCGGCGCTTTCGCTGAACACGCTGCTCTCGAACTGCGACGTGTCGAGCGGCTGCTTGCCGATCAGCTCCACATACTTGAGCATGCGGTCGCGGAACGGCGGCAGCAGCGTCTCATACTCCTTGAACAGCGCCTGCCCCTCCGGCTGCACGAACGAGCCGCGGGCCAGCTTTACGCGGGCTTCCATGGTCGAGAGCGACTTCTGGATCTCTTCCTTCTCGGTGGCACGCTCGCCCATCGTCGACGCGGACAGCAGCGCAATCTGCGCACGGCTGGCGTAGACCAGGTTGATGTTGCCGTCCTGAACGGCCTTGAGCGCCTGCAGGTCGCTGTTGTAGATCTTGCCGGTCCATTCGGCCATGCGCCCCATATTGACCACGCCCAGCAGGCCGATGATGGCGCCGATCACGGATACAACCAGAAAGCCGGCAATCAGCCTGGTTGTAACGCGTAGTTGATTGAACCACTGCATAGAACTACCCCCCTTCTTCTGTCAGAAAAGACCGGAAGCTCAGGCGTTGACCAGCCTTGCTTCTTCCCCCGTTTCACCAACCACTGCCACCTGCCGCTTGCGCTGCGGCCGGACTTCGGCCTGCATGCTCACGCGGAACGTGGAGATCGACTCGCGCAGGCGGTCGGCTTGTTCTTCCAGGGAGCCCGCCGCAGCCGCGGCCTGCTCCACCAGCGCAGCGTTCTGCTGCGTCACGTCGTCCATCTGCGTCACGGCCGCGCTCACCTGCTCGATGCCCGCGCTCTGCTCCGCCGATGCCGAACTGATCTCGCCCATGATGTCGGTCACGCGCTTTACCGCCTGCACGATCTCGTCCATCGTGGCGCCTGCCTCGCTGACCTGCTCCGCGCCGTTTTCCACACGTGACACGGTATTGCCGATCAGGCCCTTGATTTCCTTTGCCGCGTTCGCGCTGCGCTGCGCCAGGCTGCGCACCTCGCCGGCCACCACGGCAAAGCCGCGACCCTGCTCACCGGCACGAGCCGCCTCCACCGCCGCGTTCAGTGCCAGGATGTTGGTCTGGAACGCGATGCCTTCGATCACGCCAATGATGTCGACGATCTTGTGCGACGCCTCGTTGATCTCGTCCATCGTCTGCACCACGCGCGCAACCGCCTCGCCACCGCGCACGGCGGTCTCCGACGCATTGGCCGCCAGCTGCGTGGCCTGCTGCGCGTTTTCGGCGTTCTGCCGCACGGTGCCTGTCAACTGCTCCATGCTCGATGCGGTTTCCTCGAGCGAGGCGGCCTGCTGCTCGGTGCGCTGCGACAGGTCGTTGTTGCCCGCCGCCACCTGGTGCGTGGCCGTCGAGATGCTGGCCATGCCTTCCTGGATATCGTGGACCACCGACAGCAGGCTGCGTTGCATGGTGCGCATGGAACGCGACAGTTCGCCGATCTCGTCGCCGGACGCATGTTCGAAGCTGGACGTCAGATCGCCGGCGCCCATGCGCAGCGCGAAGTCGAGCATCTCGCCCACGGGCCGCTCGACGCGCGATACCAGCATCGAGCCTGCCGCGAACGACGACAGCACGGCGAGCCCGAATGCCCCCCA
The DNA here is from genome assembly GCA_019236395.1 of Cupriavidus sp. Lineage (GTDB taxonomy): Bacteria > Pseudomonadota > Gammaproteobacteria > Burkholderiales > Burkholderiaceae > Cupriavidus. Next base: position 13,814 of record JAFAJB010000239.1, on the reverse strand, counting down.
CAGCCAGGGCCAAAGCTGCGACGCCTGTTCGACCGCCAGCCACTGGCTGCCGACCACGGCAACCAGGAACCACACCAGCCCGGCCAGCTGGGCCCAGAGAATGCGACGCTTCAGGTTGATGCGCGTCGCGCGGCCGAACAGGCCTGCCAGCCCGGTACGGACCACCGCGCCATCGCGAATTGCCAGCCCGGCGGCGCGGTTCTCGCGGAAGCGCCGGTAGGCCGCGTCGGCCGCCTCGATCTGCTCGCGGCTGGCCATCGAGCGCACCGAGGTATAGCCAACCACGCGGCCATTGACGCTCGTCGGCGTCACGGTGGCCTGCACCCAGTAGTGATCGCCGTTCTTGCGGCGGTTCTTGACGATGCCCACCCACGATTTCCCGGCCTGAAGCGAGGCCCAGAGATCCGCGAAGGCCTCGGGCGGCATGTCGGGGTGGCGCACGAGATTGTGGGCCGCCCCGAGCAACTCTTCGGGTGTAAAGCCACTCACTTCGATGAATGCCCGGTTCGCGAACGTGATGCGACCCTTGAGGTCGGTTCGCGATATCAGGTAGACGTCGGATGACAGCGGATGCTCCCGCTGGGTGACTGGCTGGTTATTACGCATGGGTAGTTGCTGCTTGTCTACGAACGGTCGATGTGCGCCTGTTCAGGTCTGTCGGCATGGACCGCGATGAAAAAGGGAACTCAGGCGGCGCTGGCCGCGGCGTCGATGGCGGCAAGATCGTCGACGTTCATCAGCTTTTCGATGTCCGTCAGGATCAACATGCGGCCTTCAAGCGAGCCGAGCCCGCGGATGTAATCGGTCTCGACGCCACCGGACAGCGCCGGCGCGGGCTTGATCTGCGACGGCGTCAGCGTCAGCACGTCGGACACCCCGTCAACCACGATGCCCGTGGTGCGTTCGTTGATGTCGACGATGATCACGACCGTGTACTGGTCGTAGCTGATCTCTGCCTGGTTGAACTTGATGCGCAGGTCGATGATCGGGACGATCGTGCCGCGCAGGTTGACCACGCCTTTCAGGTATGCGGGAGCATTGGCAATCTGCGTCACCGATTCATAGCCGCGGATTTCCTGAACCTTCAGGATGTCGATGCCGTACTCTTCGCGACCGAGCCGGAACGCCAGGAACTCTTCCCCTGCACCGTCCGCCTTGTTGTTGCTGATGTTCATGGTTGCCCCCGCTGGCATGGTTGGTCGTGGCCGGGGAAAGTGTGCCCCTGGCTGCTGGCGACGCGCAGCAGCAGCCGGCGTAGGCGCCGCGTGCATGGCAGCGCCTGAACCGGACTTCTGCTTTTGGCCCTCCTGTAATTACGGCAGGGCGCGGGGTGAATGAAGGGCGACTTGGCGCCGAATTTACCCCTCGTTGGGAGGGGCCAGCAGGGCTTCGACCGATGCCATCAGTTCATCCGGATCGAAAGGCTTGGCCAGGAAACCCGATGCACCCGCCTCGCGGGCCTGCTCGAGAATGCGCTCGTCGTGCTCGGTGGACAGCATCAGCATCGGAATCGATGCGTAGGCCGGCGTGGCGCGCAGCGCGCGAATCAGGGACAAGCCGTCCATGGCCGGCATCACCTGGTCGGTGACCAGCATGTCGAAGCTACCCTCCCGGGCCACCTCGTGAGCTTCCTTGCCGTCTGACGCCTCCGTCACCATGTACCCGCCAGCGCGCAGGCAGGCGCCGATCATGCGGCGCAGGGACGGTGAATCGTCGACAACGAGAATGCTCGGGAGAGACATCGGGGACTCCGGAATGGATTGGTCCGCCAGTGGCACAGGCAAGGCGGCCGGCGACGGACAGGCCGGCCAGGGCACGCGCTTCGCACGCGGTTGCCCCGCCCCTGGCATATCGACCTGCAGCGAGCACCCTTTAGGCCGGAATGCCGCATCTAGGGGAAACACCCTAATCCCGGCTACTGGATAGCCAGCGGCCGCGCGGTGTGCAGCATGTCCGCAAACCCTGGCGCATCGATCGGCAACGCCATGAAGTAGCCCTGCACTTCGTCGCAGCCCATCGCGTCAAGGATCTCCAGTTGCGATGCCGACTCGACGCCCTCTGCCACCACCTTCATGCGCAGCTCATGCGCCAGCGCCACCATCGAGCCGACGATCGCCCGGCCCTGCGCGTCGGCATCGAGCCCGCCGATCAGCGTGCGGTCGATCTTGAGCGTACCCACGCGCAGCCGCTTCAGGTAGCCGAGGCTCGAATAGCCGCTGCCGAAGTCGTCGAGTGCCACCTGAATGCCGAGTGATTGCAGTTCCGCGAGCGTTTCCAGCGACTTGGCGATGTCCTTCATCGCAGCGGTCTCGGTGATCTCGAGTGTGATGGCCGAGGGCGGGATGTCGTGCTGATGGATATGTTCGAGCAGGTACTGCGGAAAGTTGCGGCTGGCAAAGCGCGTGCCCGACACGTTGATGGCCACCGGCACCACCGGCAGCCCGGCATCCAGCCAGCGCCGCACCTGCCCGCAGACGTGGGAAATCACCCAGTCGTCGAGCTTGTCGATCTGGCCGGACTGCTCGGCCACCATGATGAACTCCGCCGGATTGACGGCCCCCAGCGTGGGATGGCGCCAGCGGCAGAGCGCTTCGGCCCCCACCACGCGGCGCGACTTCACGTCGAACTTGGGCTGGTACATCAACGACAGGCCGTCGTCCTGGATGGCCGGCCAGAGATCGCGCCGGATCACACGGGTTCGACGCGCACGTTCGCCGGCCGCCGAGTTGAACACACGGACCTGGTTCGACCCGCTTTCGCGCGCTTCGGACAGGCTCACGCGCGCGGCGTGGATCAGCGCCTCGGACGTCGTGGCATCGCGCGGATAGATCGCGATACCGATATTCACGCCGATCTGCATCTGCAGGCCGCGCGCTTCGACGAACTCGGCCAGCGAGCCCAGCACGCGGGACCCCAGTTCGTGTGCGCGGTTGTGCTGCACAAGGTTGGGCACGCCAACGGCGAATTCGTCGCGCGCCAGGCGCGCCAGGAAATCGTGCGGCTCCAGGGCGGCCTGGGCGAGCGCGCCAGCATCCTGCGCCAGGATGTCATCGGCGCGGACCTCGAACACTTCATCGACTTCCCGATAGTCGGCGATATGGATCAGCAGCACGGCGCAGCCCGTCTCCGCCAGGCGCGCATGCGCGATGCTCTGGTCCAGCCAGCGGGCAAAGGCCGAACGGTCAGGCAGGTCGGTGCTGACGCTGTATTCCCCCACTGGCGGCTGGCCGCCGCCGGCGGGGCGTATGGTCAGACCCGGGGTACGGCTCTGCCCGCGGCGCACGATGCGCCCATCGCCGGTGCGGATGGCATAGGTGAGCGCCTGGTCATCTGTGGCGTCGTCCGGGTGAACCGCGTCGGGCTGTCCGGGCCCGGGCAGCCCGACGCGCGACTGGGCGCGATGCATGGCGAACAGGGCGACGCTCAGAAGCGCCAGCCCGCCGGCAAGCCAGGCGGCGCCCGACGCGTCGGCGGCGTCGATGCAGGCGCGGGCCGTCATGGTGGCGTTGCCGCACGCACGCCCCAGACGCGCGCCCGCCACGGCGATGAGACCGGCACCGGCCAGCATCGCCACGGCAACGGCCATGCGCGGGGCGCGCATGCCCTGGCTGAGCCAATGGACCGCGGGGGCGAACAGGTGCGATGCAGCCAGGGTGGCCGCCATCGTTGCGACAAAGGTGGCCGCCAGCTGCGCGCCGTCGTTGGCGGCGGTCAGGGTGCCGGAGGCAAGCACCACCCACAGCGGCATGCCGAGCATGACATGCGGCATCAGCATGGTCGGCCAGGCCAGCGACCAGACGGCGCGCCGCCCCGGCACCGCTTCCGTTCTGGCCGCGCGCAGGCCCACCGCAGCGGCGACGCCGAGCAGGGCTGCGAGCAGCAGGAGGCTGGAACTCGTGGCATTCATTGGGGTTGCGCGGAATAGAAATACGGGGGCGCCGAAAACGCCATGATGCGGGCCGAACAAAAGCCCGCATCATGGCATCTTGCGGATGCCGCGTGAACCTTGAAGCGCTGATTCCTTAGCAATCAGTTCGGATGATCGGGAATGACCAGTGATCAGAAGGCAGCCCAGTCGTCATCCGCAGTGGTCGCAGTAGTGGCCACTGCGGCGGGCCGGCTCGGCGATGGACGCAGAAGCTGGCTTTCGCGCGGCTTGCGTTCCACCGGAGACCGCCGCGTTGCGGGGAGCGCCGGCACGCGTTCTGCGCGCCTGGAGGCGGCAGGCAGAGCGGGCGCGGCCAGGGGCTTGATCGCCGTCTTCGACACTGCCACGAGCGTTGGTTCGGGACGCGGCGCGATTGCGCTGCTGCGTGTGGCCGCACCATCGGATGCGAGCGTGAACACCGAAACCACACCCTTGAGCCGCTGGGCCTGTTCTTCCAGCGCACCGGCGGCTGCGGCGGCTTCCTCCACCAGGGCGGCGTTCTGCTGCGTGACCTGGTCCATCTGGGCTACGGCCTGGTTCACCTGTTCGATGCCGCCGGTCTGTTCCTGCGATGCGGCACTGATCTCGTTCATGATGTCCGTCACGCGGCGAACGGCCTGGACGATCTCGCCCATGGTGTGACCCGCCTCGGCCACAAGCCTGGTACCGCTCTCCACACGCTGGCCGGACTCGCTGATCAGCGCCTCGATCTCCTTGGCGGCATTGGCACTGCGCTGCGCCAGGCTGCGCACCTCCCCGGCCACCACGGCAAAGCCAAGGCCCTGCTCGCCGGCGCGCGCCGCTTCCACGGCGGCGTTCAGCGCCAGGATATTGGTCTGGAACGCGATACCTTCGATCACACCGATGATCTCGACGACCTTGCGCGACGCGCCGTTGATCTCGTTCATCGTGTCCACCACGCGCCCCACCACGTCGCCACCCTTCATGGCGATCTGCGAAGCTTCGCCGGCCAGCGCACCGGCCTGGCGGGCGTTGTCGGCGTTCTGACGCACGACGGTGGTCAGTTCCTCCATGCTCGCGGCAGTCTCCTCGAGCGAAGCTGCCTGCTCCTCGGTGCGCTGCGAGAGGTCCGTGTTGCCGGCTGCGATCTGCTGCGTGGCGGACGCCATCGAATCGGTGCCGCCGCGCACTTCGGCAACGATGCCCGAAAGACTGTCCTGCATTTTGGCCAGCGCCTGCATCATGCGGCCGATCTCGTTCTTCGACATGCTCGAGATGCGCGACGTCAGGTCACCGCGCGTCATGCGCTCGAACACCTCCAGCGCTTCCTCCACCGGGCGCACGATCGCACGGTGCAGCGTGACAGTGCCCACGATGGCGATCGCGATGCCCAGCACGATCAGCGCGATCGACATCATGCGAATCGTCTCGAAGCGCGACTGCGCGCCATCGAAGTTGGCGCGTCCAGTATCAAGCTGGAATTTTGCGAGCTTCTCGTGCGCCGTGACCATGGTGCGCTGCAAGTCGGGCATGACATCGCGCGCCAGGCGCAGCGCCTCGTCATGGTTGCCGGCCAGCATCGCCTGCTGCAACGGCATGGCGCCCTTCTCGAAAAAATCCTGCCGTTTGGCGGCGAGCGCGGTGGCCAGCGCCTTTTCCTCGTCGTTCTGCGGCAGCGCCGTGTAGTCCTTCCAGCCCTTGTTGGAAGCCTCGACGAACACATTGGAGCGCTCGACATACTGCTTCAGGTCCTCATTCTCAGAGCCGCGCATGACACCACGGTCCAGCGCCAGACGCAGGCGCGTGGTGCCGAGCATCGCTTCGGAGAGTGCCTGGGCCGATGCGAGCTGATTGGAATAGGTTTCCTTCAGCGCATCGTTGGATTGGGAGATACCAAACAGACCGGCCCCGCCAACCAGCAACAGGATTGCGGCGAGCATGGCCATTGCGCCCCGTACAAGGGTCTTGATCTGGATATTCTGGTGAAAGGACATGATGTGCTCATCATATGGAGATAACCCGAAGCCACCCGATGCTTCGGTCCGGCAGACGGACACCCCGTGCAGTCTGCTCAGGACTCCATAACGGCCACCTCGCAAACATCCTTGAGGTGGTCAGCCAATATCCCTCCCGAATGGCGGCTAGCGCACAGGGACCTGCCCGGATTATTCAGTGGCATGGTCAGCACATGCTTTCAATGTGCTTTCATTTGGAATGAAAAACATCCAGCGACCGCTGGTTGTTTCAGCACCTGCTGAATTCCGCAACTCGCGGTACGCGTCCGAGACAATATCGCGGCCTGAGAAACATTATTTGTCTTGATGGTCACGGTTTTGCGTGGTGCCCGTACCAGGCCGAAGCGGCCGGCGGCACCGGATTGCTCGGATGACCCACGCTGGCGTGGAAAGTTCAGGGATTATTTCGATTTGAGACTTTTCGCAAATTTTGCCCATTTCCGGTTCAGGGATTTGCAGCGGCGGCTTCAGTCGTTATAATTCATTTCGGCAATTCACGGACCAACAGTAAAACCGAGGATACATATGGCGACATATCAGGAAATCGTTCAGAAAATCAGCGAGCTGCAGAAGCAGGCAGAAGAGATCAAGGCACGTGAGCAGGCCACGGTGATCGCCGATATTCGCGAGAAAATCGAACAATATGGCCTGACGGCTGACGATCTGGGATTTGGCGGAAAAGTGGTGGCTGGCAAGAAGGCCGTCAGCCGCAAGGTACCGGTCCGTTACCGTGATGGCGCCGGCAATACCTGGACCGGCCGCGGCAAGCGCCCGGGCTGGCTGACGCAGGCGCTGGCCAGCGGCAAGTCGATGGAAGAATTCCTGATTCGCTGACTGAATTCGCTGACTGATCGCGCCGATTCGGTCAGCGAAAAAAAGAAACCGGGCACATGGCCCGGTTTTTTTGTTGCCTGTTACCTGTCCGAAGACCGTTCAGCATGAAATGAAGCGGTTCCGGAATGGCCTTTCAGGCTGCAAACCCCATCGGATTCATGGACTGCCAGCGCCAGGAGTCCGCGCACATGTCGTCCAGGTCACGTCGGGCGCTCCAGCCTAGCAGTTCATTGGCAAGCTTCGGATCGGCGTAACAGGCTGCGATATCTCCCGGACGGCGCGCGACAATCTGATAAGGCACCGGGCGTCCGCTGGCACGTTCGTAGGCCTTCACTACCTCCAGAACGCTGTAACCACGGCCCGTCCCGAGATTCACGGTCATGCCGCGCCGGTGTCGGCCGAGGTAGGCCAGCGCCGCCACATGGCCGTCGGCCAGGTCGCAGATGTGGATATAGTCACGCACCCCGGTGCCGTCCGCGGTGGGATAGTCGCCACCATAAACGCTGAGCGTCTCGCGTCTGCCGGCGGCCACCTGCGCCACATATGGCATCAGATTGTTCGGAATGCCGCCTGGGTCTTCGCCAATCCATCCACTTTCGTGTGCGCCTACCGGGTTGAAATATCGCAGGAAGGCAATTCGCCATTCCGGATCGGAAACTTCCAGGTCTCGCAGGATCTGCTCGCCCATTAGCTTGGTCTGGCCATAGGGATTGGTGGCCGATAGCGGGAAGTTTTCAAGGATCGGCACCGTATGGGGATTGCCATACACCGTGGCGGACGAACTGAACACCAATTGCCGGACGCCGGCCGACTGCATCGCCGCACACAGCGTGATCAGACCCTCCAGATTGTTCCCGTAATACTCAAGTGGCTTGCTCACCGACTCGCCCACCGCCTTGAGGGCTGCGAAATGGATGGCCCCCGTGATTGCGTGCTCGGCAAACAGACGGTCCAGCAACGCCCGGTCACGTACGTCACCTTCCACGAAATGCGGGGTCTTGCCGGTAATCCTTGCCAGCCGGTTCACGACCTCGGCATTGCTATTGACGAGATTATCGAGCCCGATCACGTTGTAGCCTGCTTCATGCAACGCTACCCACGTGTGGGAGGCGATATACCCAGTGGCGCCAGTCAGCAGTAGGGTCTCAGCCATGAGAATATTCCGAGTTCAGGGTTTGTTTCGCGACGATTGCCGTCGATTGGCCGTCGATTGGGCCGCCATCATAACCGTGCGTCATTACGGCCGCGATACCCTTCAGATACCTGTCCTTGCAGTGGGTCTGGCCATGGTCGGCAACCCCGCACGTGCCTGCCACGCCTCATAGGCGGCCCGCAACCGCCACCCCGACTCCAGATCACGCATGCCCAGCAGTTGCGCCACGGCGGCCGGCGGCGTCCCTGCATCGAAATGCATTGCACCACAGGTATTCCGCAAAGTCTGTGGGGATGCCCTCTCACTGCGCCCGGCCAGCACGCCGGCTTCCTCGAGCAGGATCTCCACGCGGCGGTACACGGAAGCGGCATGCATGGCGCGGCCGTTTGCCATGGCGGGAAAGACGAGATCGCCAAGTGTCTCCGACGCTGCCCGCAGGCTCAGCCATTGTCGCAGCGGCGCATGGGCGAAGCTGAACAGGGGCACGATGTAGGCACGCCCGTTGTCGGTGCGCACCATGCGAATCGCCATCGGGCCGTCATCGCGGCCGTCGATCGCGTCCACTTTCAGCGCCCGGGCGTCGGCCACTTTGAGCCCGCCGCCGAGTAGCACGGCCAGCAGCGCAATATCCCGGGCCCGCTTCCAGCGGGTTGGTGAAATGTCAGGCATATCGGACGACGCGGCACGGGGGCGTTCGGCGATCGGCTCGGGCGTCGGCGCCAGGATGCGGGCGACCAGCAGGTCGCGCTCGCCGGGCAGCAGGAAGGCCGTCGGATCATTCTCACCTTCGGCCAGGCGCGACCTGACGGCCTGACTGGCCGGGTTGTGCAGATTCTGCTGCAGCAGCGACAGGTGATGGAACACGCGTTCGATCAGTCGCGCATAGCGGTAGCGATGGTGCTTGTGCAGGTTCTGGGCGTCAAGAAACGCTGCGATCTGCGCTGCCGACCACGTCAACGGAGTCAGTCCTTGCTCACCGGACCAGCGCAGCAACTTGCCCCACATGGCCCGATACACCACTGCGGTACCTGGCCGGAACCCGTGACGGGCAAGCCAGCCATCGAACGCGCGCTCCGGATGCTCGCGCCAGGCAGCCAGGTCGGCATCGAACAGGCCATCGGAGGAGCCCGGGCCAACTTCATTCGTGGCGATATCCGCACTCATGTGGGTGTTCACTAACGCTCTCCCGCTTGGCGTGTAAGGCAATGCGCTCATTGTAGACAATCGATCACTGGCGGATTGCAATGCCGCGCGAGAGGCAGTTGCGCTGGCAGCCAATCGCGTGATACCTTGCATCCCACTATGCAACCAGTTGCATATGGAATTGCAACTACCTCCCTGAATTCACCGAAACCGCTGACCGGAGATCCTGTCATGGCCCTTCCCGCCCTGCTGCAAAACCTGTCGCTGCCGGCTGTCTGCTCGCCGCTGTTCATCATTTCCAATCCTGACCTCGTGATCGCGCAGTGCAAGGCTGGCGTGGTCGGTTCGTTTCCGGCGCTGAACGCGCGCCCGGCGGAAAAACTCGAGGAATGGCTGGACCGGATTACGACCGAACTGGGCGAACACGACGCGAAGCACCCGGACCGCCCCGCCGCACCGTTCGCGGTCAACCAGATTGTTCACAAGTCCAACGACCGGCTCGAACACGATCTGGAACTGTGCGTGCGTTACAAGGTGCCCATCATCATCACCTCGCTCGGTGCGCGCGCCGAGGTCAATGACGCGGTGCATGGCTATGGCGGGATCGTGCTGCACGACATCATCAACAACGCGTTTGCGCGCAAGGCGATCGACAAGGGCGCGGACGGCCTGATCGCCGTGGCGGCCGGTGCAGGCGGCCACGCCGGTACGTTGTCGCCGTTCCCGCTGCTGCACGAAATTCGTGAATGGTTCGATGGCCCGCTGCTGCTGTCGGGCGCGATTGCCAGCGGCAACGCCGTGCTGGCCGCGCAGGCCGCCGGCGCGGACCTGGCCTACATCGGCTCCGCCTTCATCGCCACGCAGGAGGCCAATGCCCAGGACGCCTACAAGCAGATGATCGTCGACAGCACCGCCAACGACATCGTCTATTCAAACCTGTTCACGGGCGTACATGGAAACTACCTGCGCGACAGCATCGTGCGCGCGGGGCTGGACCCGGAGGCGCTGCCGACCTCCGACGCGTCGAAGATGAACTTCGGCTCAGGCAGCGCGAAGGCGTGGAAGGACATCTGGGGCGCCGGGCAAGGTGTCGGCGCGATCAAGCGCGTGGTGCCGGCCGCCGAGCTGGTACGCCGATTTGTGGAAGAGTATGCGCTCGCACGCCGCCGTCTGGGCCTGGCCGAGCCGACCGCCTCGGCACGCGCCGCCGATCTGGCGTAACGCGCGATCAGTCGCTGCTGCCGGGCTCCACCGTGAGCAAAGGCAGCAGCGATCGCCCCCAGGCCAGCCAGTCTTCCTGGAAACGGATGCCACGCTGGAGCAGGGCATACTGGATCTGCTGCCGGCGATCGAGCCGGCCCGAGAAATCCTTGCGCTCGATGCCGCGATAGGTTTCCAGCCGCACCTCGTGCAACGCGATCAGTCGCGCCATTTCCTTATCGAGCCCAAGCGGCCCGATCGCGGCGTCGGCACGAAGCTTGACCAGAATTTCCTCGCGCTGGTCCAGCCCATGGCCGGGCGACAACACCCATCGCACCAGCTCGTCGCGGCCGCCGGGCAGCACCCGGTACACCTTTTTGCGGCCCTTCTTCTCCACGCCCTCTGCGTCCGCCGCCGTATCGTCGGCCGCAATCCAGCCCAATTCCGCCATCCGGCCCAGTTCCCGGTAGATCTGCTGGTGGGTGGCGTGCCAGAAGTAGCCGATCGACTTGTCGAACCGGCGTGCGAGATCGTAGCCCGAGGACGGTTTTTCGATCAGGGAAATCAGGAGAGCGTGTTGGGTGGACATTCGGCCGATGGATGCGATGGACTCGCTGGCATGGAGGTTGCTGGCCACGAACACCGTTGTGGGCAGGTGGCGCTATGGTAGCGCGCAAGTCACGCCGCGTCATGCCGTTAACCGCCTGTATGACGCGGGTTGGTGCAATCCATGTGCCAACGACTGCAGAAAGAATCCGATTTGTGACAATTTAGTCAATTGTCCCGATACTGATGTAAAAAAATCGAAATGGCATTTCCCAGCAGCTTGCAATACATTCCAGACATTGCCATCCGCACGAGCGCGCCTGCCTGCTACCGGCCCGACATTCCGCGCCGTGCGTTTCCCTGGAGTTTTCTATGAACGCAAGACCGGATCAGGCCGCAGACGCCGCTGCGGGCGAGGCGACGACTCCCGCCGCAGCCGCCCGTGCGCGCGCTGGGGCGGCCCCGATCTACTACCGGTTGCCCGACACACCGGAGGGCCACCACATCAAGGAATACGCCAGCGGCCTGCGCCAGCTGGTGCGATTTGTCGGCGTTGAAGAGCAGGTGGTCAAGTACAGCCTGATCTGACGCTCCCGTCCGGCCGGCAGCCGACTGTCTCCTCCTGTCCCCCAAGGACCTGGGATTGAGCCCGCGAGATGTTCGCGGGCTTTTCTTTGTCCACCTGCTTTGTCCACCTGCTTTGTTCACCTGCTTTGTATCCTGCACAGGCAAAAGAAAACCGGCCAGTGGGCACGAAGCCCGCTGGCCGGTTTTTCGCGACTGCCGCCGTTTCCTGACGATCAGTCCACCGTGGCGCCCGAAGCCTTCACAACCTTGGCCCACTTGACGGCCTCGGTCTTCATGAAGGCAGCCAGTTCGGCCGGCTTTTCCGGATGGGGTTCAGCGCCCTGCTCGGCCATCTGCTTCTTCACTTCCGGCATGGCCAGGATCTTCACGATCTCGGCATTCAGGCGATCGACGATCGGCTGCGGCGTTCCAGCCGTGGCGTACACCGCGAACCACGAGGTTGCCTCATAGCCCGGCACGCCCGATTCGGCCACGGTCGGCACGTTTGGCAGCGCCGGCGAGCGCTTGGCCGAGGTCACCGCGATCGCGCGCAGCTTGCCAGCCTTCACGTGCGGGTAGGACGACGGCATGTTGTCGAACATCAGGCCGATCTGGTTACCCAGCAGATCGTTCACCGCCGGGGCGCTGCCCTTGTACGGGATGTGCTGGATATGCAGGCCGGTCATCGAATTGAACAGCTCGCCCGACAGGTGCATCGACGAACCGCTGCCCGACGAACCGTACGACAGCTTGTCCGGGTTCGCCTTCACATAGGCGATCAGTTCCTTGATGTTGTTGACCGGCACCTTCGGGTTCACCACGACGATGTTCGGCACCATGGCCACGCGCGTGATCGGCGCGAAGTCCTTGACCGGGTCATACGGCAGCTTCGAGTACAGCGACTGGTTGATCGCATGCGTGCCGATGGTGCCCATGAACAGCGTGTAACCGTCGCCCGGGGCCTTGGCGGCCAGCGACGCGCCAATGTTGCCACCCGCGCCCGGACGGTTGTCGACCACCACGGACTGGCCGAGTGCGCGGCCAAGTTGCACGCTGACGATACGGGCCAGGATGTCGGTAGTGCCGCCGGCCGAGAACGGTACGATCATCGTGATCGGCTTGGTCGGGTAGGTGCCCTGCGCGTACGCGCCGGTCATGGCGGCGAAGCCGGCGGCAAGTGCCACGCCGGCGGCCAGCAGGCGTCTGCGCGCCTTCGACGGTTGCTTGGTGATGCTCATCTTGTGCTCCAGGAATTGATGCACGTCCGCGTGCAAATGGTTGAACGGTTTGAACCGTGCGGACGCAATGCTTCGAATCGCTATTCCGCCCCGTGCCTGGGGACGGGCATGCTTCTTATACGGGTGCCACACCCAGAGTGGTTCCGCCGCAGACGTACAGGACCTGTCCCGTCACGAAACCATTCTCGGGTGCTAGGAAGAACAGCGAGGCACGCGCCACGTCTTCCGGCGTTCCCATGCGTTTCACGGCGATGCTTGCCAGAATGCGCCGTGTCTGTTCGCTGCCCTCCGGATTGCTCCGGCGGAACAGCTCGGTGGCGATGGGACCCGGTGCCACGGCGTTGACGGTAATGCCGTCGCCGCCCAGCTCCATCGCCAGCGTTCGGGTCATGCCAACCAGCCCGGCCTTGACCGCGGAATACACCACGCGGTCGGGCTTGCCCAGCGCCGCGCGCGAGGCCATGTTGACGATGCGGCCGAATCCGGCGGCCCGCATGGCGGGCAGGCATGCCTGGGTCAGCAGCATCGTGGCCTGCAGTGTCAGGCCCACGACGTAATCGAGATCCTCCACCGTTGCCGAGTCCGCCGTACCGGGACGCGTGGCGCCCGCGTTGTTGACGAGCCGCGTCACGGCGAACTGCGAGGTCACCTGCGCCGCCACGGCGCGCGTGGCATCGGCGCGGGTCAGGTCGGCCTGGAAGAAGGTCATGTTCGGGTGCGACCAGGTCGGCTCTGCGTAGTCGACATTGATCACACGGGTCACGCCATCGGCGAGCAGCATCTCTGCAATGGCACGGCCGATACCGGAACTGGCGCCGGTAACCAGCGTGGCAACGGGAAGGGACATCTTGGTACTCCGCTCCGGCAGCCTGTGCCGGTTCAGTCAGAAAAAGATGCAGCCAGGCCGGCGAGCCCGTCGGTCTGGCCGCAATGCTCTACCACGTTGGGGAAGAGACACCACTGAAACTTCCCACGCGGATTAACGGCGGGAAGCAAGGGAAATTAAGTGGGCGCTGAATTCGATCGGCCGGTAGCTCCCCTCTCCCACAATGTGGGAGAGGGGTTGGGGGAGAGGGGAAAGCGGTTCAAATTGCGACCTGTCGCATCGTGAGCCGCCGAGCCCTCTCCCCCTGCCCCTCTCCCGCGAGCGGGAGAGGGGAGCAACCAAACCCCATCAAACCCGCTCGATCACCATCGCGATGCCCTGGCCCACGCCGATGCACATCGTG
>JAFAJB010000226.1 GCA_019236395.1 Cupriavidus sp. | reverse complement strand
CGGCGAAAGCCTGCTCAACTACAACAAGAAGACGCCGTGGCAGCTCCGGCTGGGCTACGCGCTATCCCGCTAGGCGTAAAAGACAAGCAGACGAGGCGTCTCCAGGGGCTAACCCGCTACCCGGCTAGTGGCTTGCCGTCGGCCTTGAGCCGCGCATTGCCCACGGCCGCGGCAAACTGCCCGTGGCCGTGCCAGCCCGTGGCGCGGCCGAGCTTCTTGCCTTTGTGGAAGAACATGAAAACGGGAATCCCGTGCAGGCCGAAACGCCGGCCGAGCTCGGGATGCGCATAGACGTTGGCGTGCAGCCAGTGCAGGTTCAGCGCGCGGATCGGCTCGGGATTGGCCAGGATCGCCTTCTTGGCGATCTCGCAGTTGAAGCAGTCCACGCCCCAGAAAAACACGCAGACCAGGTCGTCGCCAGCGGTGGCAATCGCCGCGTCGATCGTGCCGCCATCGACCTCCTTCATGTCGAGCATCTCGAATGCACGGTGGTCGAGGTGAGGCTGGTTCTCTTCGGACATTGCAACCCTCCAGAAACGACAACGCCCGGTGCCAACGGCCCGGGCGTCCTGCCATGCTCAGATGCTGCCGATGTGTTGCCGACTGGCGATCAGCGCGGCGCCGAAACGGTCACCAGGGCCGGGCGCAGCACACGGTCGGCGATCATGTAGCCGCGTTGCAGCACATTGACCACCGTGTTCGGGTCCTGCTCGGACGGCACCATCGAGATTGCCTGGTGGCGATGCGGGTCGAACTTCTCGCCCACAGGATTCAGTTCGACAATGCGGCCACGTTCAAAGGCGGCGGCAAGCTGGCGCGCGGTCAGTTCCACGCCTTCGCGCAGCTTGGCGAGGTCGCCGGTGCTGTCGGCCAGCGCGGCCTGCAGGCTGTCCATCACGGGCACGAGGTTGTCGGCGAAGCTTTCGATCGCGAACTTGTGTGCCTTGGTCACTTCATCCTGCGAACGGCGGCGGATGTTCTCGCCCTCGGCCGTGGCGCGCAGGAACATGTCGTAGTGCTCCTTCGCGCGGGCTTCCAGTTCGGCCACCTGCTGGGTCAGGCGGACCACCTCGTCGCCACCGGCTTCCGGCGCCTGCGCACGGGCGGCGTCCTCGGCCGTCTGTGTATTGGGAGTTGGCGTCTGGTTCTGTTCTTCCATGTCGATTCGTATCAAAGCAAAAACGCGGCCCGCGCGGGCGGCAGGCCGTCGGATGGGTCGGTGTCAAACCGGCAAGTCTAGCCGCACTTGGTGTCTGCCCCCCGGTTTTTCAAGTGTGGAGGTTCAGAGACGCCGAAATACGCCGTTACAAAGCCCTGTTCCATGAAATCGAGCGGTCATTGCTTTGCTGCAATGCACACACTAAGATTCAGTTAACAAAAAAATGACAAAAGTAACGGGAGCATAGAGGTGGATCAATTTGGTGCATCCTTCGGAAGATTCGCCATGCACAAGCTTCCTGTCGTCGCCCTCTGCCTGATTGCCGCTCTCTCGGCCATGACGGCTTTCATCTGCCTCTCCGATACGGTTGCTCCACGCGACACCGAGTATGGCAGTGGCAAGGCCGTATTCAAGCACTACCTGGTTCAGTACGTCCGCTGACGCGCGTCACGCACCGGCCGGAGCACCCCGCCCCGGCTGGTTGATCCCTGCCCCTTACCCCCTGAAATCATCGATTCGCCGCCGGTCCCGCTTGGTCGGCCGACCCTGTATTTCTGCAGTCGGCTCATGCTGGTAGCGGCGTCGTTCCGCTTCCGCCTGGCGCCGGGCCTGGCTTTCAGCGGTTTCGGCATAGAGTGTCTGGGCAACCGGCGCCGGACCGCGTGACGCGGTCACACCCTTGACCACCACCTCCCAGCGCTGCTGGTGCGCTTCAAGCACCACGGTATCGCCCGGCTTGACCTCTCGCGAGTTTTTGCAGGGCTGCCCGTTGACGCTCACACGCCCCCGCTCCACTGCCTCGGCGGCCAGCGAGCGCGTCTTGAAAAAGCGCGCGCACCAGAGCCATTTGTCGATGCGCAGCCGCGCATCGGGTTCGAAATCGACTTGCATTTGTTACGTCCTGTTGCTGGCCCCGGCCCCTTGCTGCCCTCTTGCTGCCCTCTTGCGTGCTCAGGCCGCCGCGCCGCGCGTCTGCGCTCGCGTTCGCCGCGCTTCCAGTTCGTGCGGATGCGGAGCACTCAGCGGCCAACCCTGCAGATGCTGCACTGCAATCTCTGCCAGACCAGCAATCCACGCCTCGGCATCGTTGAGGCACGGGATGAAATGGAAGTCACCGCCACCCGCCACACGGAACTCCGATTGTCCCTCCATGGCGATTTCCTCGAGCGTCTCGATGCAGTCGGCCGGGAAACCGGGACAGAACACGTCCACGCGCGACGTCCCGACCTTGCCCAGTTCGGCAAGCGTCGGCGCCGTATAAGGTTGCAGCCACTCCGCCTTGCCGAAGCGTGACTGAAAAGTCACCTGATACTGCCCCGACTGCAGGCCCAGTGCCTCGCCCAGCAGGCGGCCTGTCTTCAGGCATTCGCAATGATAGGGGTCACCGAGGTCAAGCAGGCGGCGCGGCAGCCCGTGGAACGACAGGATCAGCTTTTCGCCGCGCGCGAAGTCAGGCACGCCGTGGCGGGCCCAGTAGGCGCTCACCTGCTGCTGCAACGCCGAGATATAGGCCGGATGATCGTGAAAGTGCTTGATAAGCCTTAATTCAGGCTGGTTACGCCACGTCGACAGTACGCGAAACACCTCGTCGAACGCCGTGGCGGTGGTCGTGCCCGAGAACTGCGGGTAAAGCGGCAGCAACAGTATCTGTTCGGTGCCCTGGCGGCGCAGCGCCTCCATCACCGATTCGACCGACGGATTGCCATAGCGCATCGCGCAGGCCACGGTCACGTCGTGGCCGTGCTTCTGCATCAACAACTGCAGCGCATGCGCCTGACGTTCGGTGTACACCAGCAGCGGCGACCCGGTCATGTGCGCCTCGCGCAGCCAGATCGACTCGTATTTCATGGCCGACGCCCGCGAGCGGAACGGCAGAATCAGTCCATGCAGTATCGGCAGCCAGGCCAGGCGCGGGATTTCCACCACGCGCGGATCGGACAGGAATGCCTTCAGATAGCGGCCCACCGCCTTCGGCGTGGGCTCGTCGGGGGTGCCGAGGTTGATCAGCAGGATCGCGGTGCGCGGCGGCTGGCCGTGCTGGTATGCCGGTTCAGGCGAAAACGTCATAGGGCTTCCGTTGGGACTGCCGGGGGCGCTGGCGGATCAGGCTTCGGCCGCTGGACGCGGCCAACTCAGGACAGACACACCAATGTGTCAATGGTTCGTGGCTCAGGTTCGTGGCTCAGTTCTGGCTGAGCGCGCTCGAAAGCAGCCGAGCCGTGATGTCGACGATCGGGATCACGCGCTCGTAGGCCATGCGCGTAGGGCCGATCACGCCGAGCGTGCCGACGATCTGGCCATCCACTTCATACGGCGCCGTGATCACGGCCATGTCCTCGATCGGCACCAGCTGGCTTTCGCCGCCGATGAAGATCTGCACGCCCTGCGCGTGGCTGGAGACATCCAGCAACTGCAGCAGGCTGGTCTTGTGCTCGAACACGTCGAACAGGCGGCGCAGCTTGTCCATGCTCGACGAGAGG
The DNA here is from genome assembly GCA_019236395.1 of Cupriavidus sp. GTDB lineage: Bacteria > Pseudomonadota > Gammaproteobacteria > Burkholderiales > Burkholderiaceae > Cupriavidus. Next base: position 7,735 of record JAFAJB010000226.1, on the reverse strand, counting down.
TCTTCCACTTCCAGCAGCTTGCGCTCGCCCGAGATGAACACCTGCTCGTTTTCCTCGGCCATCGCACTGCTGCCGGCCTCCACCGCGGCCTGCATCAGCGCGGACATGTCTCGGCGCAGATCCTGCAGTTCCACGCGCAGATGGTCGCGCACGGCATCGAAGCTCATGCCCGCGTAATGCGCGTTGAAGAAGTTCGCCGCCTCGATGAGCTGGGCCGGCGTGTATGCCAGTTCGGTCTGGATGATGCGGTTCTGCACATCGCCTTCCGGGCTGACAATGATCAGCAGGATGCGCTTGTCTGACAGCCGCATGAATTCCACCTGCCGGAACGACTGCGTGCGCCGGGGCGTCATCACCACGCCGGCGAAGTGCGACAGGTTCGACAGCGTGTGCGCCGCCGCCGTGATCATGCGCTGGGGCCCGAGTTGCTGGCCGCCCAGCTGCCCCTGGATCTGGCCAGCCAGATCGGCCAGCTCGGCGGTCAGCTCCGGTGCCCGCTCGAGCGGGCGCGCCGTCAGCATCGAGTCGACGAACAACCGGTACCCGCGGGGCGTGGGAATACGGCCCGCCGACGTATGCGGGCTGGCGATGAAACCCATCTCCTCGAGGTCCGACATCACATTGCGGATGGTGGCCGGGGAGAGATCGAGACCCGAAAACTTCGACAGGGTGCGCGAGCCCACGGGCTGCCCCTCGACGATGTATCGCTCGATCAGGGTTTTGAGAAGCTTTTTTGAACGCTCGTCCATGATGCCCCGATTTTAATCAAACTTTGGCGGTTCCGGCGTCACCGCGAGCAGCGCCCGGCCCAATGCTGACAACGGTCACGCCGGTATGGTCTAATCCCGGCATGTCCGCCCCCCACAAGACCGGCGCCCCGCGCCCTCCGTTCAAGACCGTAGCCCTGGTGGGCAGGTATTCGACCGCCGGTATCGAAGGTCCGCTGGAAGAACTCGCATCCTGCATTTCCCGTAACGGGCAGGATGTGGTGTTCGAGCGCGAAACCGCAATGGCCACGGGCCTGACCGGCTACTCCGTGCTGACGCCCGAGGAAATCGGCCGCGAAGCCGACGTGGCGGTGGTACTGGGCGGCGACGGCACGTTGCTGGGGCTCGCCCGCCAGCTGGCCGGCCGCAATGTGCCGGTGATCGGCGTGAACCACGGCCGTCTGGGCTTCATGACCGACATCCCGCTCGACGATGTCACCACCACGCTGCCCGAGATGCTCTCCGGCCACTACGAGGCCGAGACCCGGATGCTGCTGGAATCGCGCGTGATCCGCGATGATGCGGTGATCTTCTCCGCGCTGGCCTTCAATGACGTGGTGGTAAACCGTTCGGGCATTTCCGGCATGGTCGAACTGGCTGTCTCGGTGGACGGCCATTTCATGTACAACCAGCGTTCGGACGGCCTGATCGTCTCCACGCCCACCGGCTCCACGGCCTACGCGCTGGCCGCGGGCGGCCCGATCCTGCATCCGACGCTGTCCGGCCTGGTGCTGGTGCCGATTGCCCCGCACGCGCTGTCGAACCGGCCTATCGTGCTGCCGATCGATGCCGAGGTCACGATCGAAGTGGCCAGCGCGCGCGATGTCAGCGTCAACTTCGACATGCAGTCGCTGGCCTCGCTGCTGCCGGGAGACCGCATCGTGGTGCGCCGGTCAGCCAAGACCATCAGCCTGCTGCACCCGGTGGGCTACAACTACTACGCCACGCTGCGCAAGAAGCTGCACTGGCACGAATACCCGACTGAGGACAACCGGCTCTGATCCGCCGGCGTCCAGCTCAAACCCCGTCCTTCGCCCACGATGCTGCGCAGCCTCTCGATTCGCGATTTCGTCATCGTCGACACACTCGACCTCGACTTCTCGTCCGGCTTTACCGTGTTCACCGGTGAAACCGGCGCGGGCAAGTCGATCCTCATCGACGCACTGGCCCTGGTGCTCGGCGAACGCGCCGACGCCGGTGTGGTCCGCGAAGGCGCCGCGCGCGCCAGCGTCAGCGCCACGTTTGGCACGCCCGCGGAACTGGATGCCTGGCTGGCCGAACGCGAGCTTGCCGGCGACATGGAAGATGACGACGGCGGCACCGTGCTGTTGCGCCGGACCGTCGATGCCAGCGGGCGCAGCAAGGCCTTTATCAATGGCGCCGCCGCAACACTGGCGCAGCTGCGTGAAGTTGGCGACCAGCTCGTCGACATCCACGGCCAGCACGCGCACCAGTTGCTGCTGCGCCCCGACGCCCAACGCCAGTTGTTCGACGCCCACGCGGGCCTGACCGAGCAGGCCGCCGCGGTAGCCGAGGCCTGGCGCGTCTGGCGCGCCTGCGTCAAGCAGCGCGAGGCCGTCGAACATCAGTCGCGCGAAATGCAGCTTGAGCGCGAGCGGCTCGAATGGCAGGTTGGCGAGCTCGACAAGCTCGCGCCGCAAGCGGGCGAATGGGAAGAGACCCAGGCCGAGTACAACCGGCTGTCGCATGCGGCGGGACTGATCGACGGCAGCCGCGCCGCGCTCGACGCCCTGTCAGAATCTGACGGCGCCGTGACCTCGGTGCTCAACGGCGTGGTGCACAGGCTGCAGCAACTGGCCGATGTCGATCCCGGCCTGCGCGACGTGCTGGCCGCGCTGGAACCGGCGCTGGTCCAGGTCGAGGAAGCCGCGCACTCGCTGAACCGCTATGTAGACCGGCTCGAACTCGATCCGGAGCGCCTCCAGGCCGTGGAAGAGCGCATGCAGGCCCTGCACGCCACCGCGCGCAAGTACCGCCTGCCGCCGGAGCAGCTGCCCGACGAACTTCTGGCGCGCCGTCAGCAGCTCGATGACCTTCAGGCCGCGCAGGACATCAACAAGGTGCTGGCCCGCGAGGCCGCGTCGCGCGCCGCCTATCTGACGCTGGCCCAGCACCTATCCAGCGCGCGCAAGGTGGCGGCCGAAGCCTTGTCCGCCGCGGTCACCGATGCGATGCAGGGCCTTTCGATGGCCGGCGGCACGTTCGTCGTGGGACTGAATCCGCTCGAAGAGGGCCAGAGCCACGGGCTTGAACAGATCGAATTCCTGGTGGCGGGCCACGCCGGCGTCAGCGCCCGGCCGCTGGCCCGCGTGGCGTCGGGCGGCGAACTGGCGCGGATCAGCCTGGCAATCTCGGTCATCACGAGCGAGGCCGCGCCCACACCGACACTGATCTTCGACGAGGTCGATACCGGCATCGGCGGCGCGGTGGCCGAAGTGGTCGGGCGCCGGCTGCAGGAACTTGGACGCTCGCGCCAGGTGCTCTGCGTCACCCACCTGCCGCAGGTGGCCGCGCAGGCTGGCACCCATCTGCTGGTCAGCAAGGAAACAAGCAAGGAAGCGAGCAAGGACAGTGGCAAGGGGGGGAGCAACGCGAGCGCCCCCGTGACACGTTCGCGCATCAGGGTGCTCGATGCGAACGGCCGCGTCCAGGAGACCGCGCGCATGCTTGGCGGCGCCACGGTCACTGCCACAACCATGCAACACGCCGAAGAGATGCTGGCGCAGGGCGCCCGAACGGCCCAGGCTGCCCAGGCGGCCAACGCCCCGCGCGAAGCCGCCGGCAAGCGTCCGCGCCGCGCGGCGGGCTGAGCCCGGCGCGCCCGGATTACAGAGGAGTTTCAAACCGATGACCCATGGCAAGCTGCCATCGATCCCCCGCCGCATCGTCGTGGCGACCTTTGCCGCACTGGCAGTAACCGCCGTGTCGGGCTGCGCGTCGGAGTCGAAATCCTTCGCGCCGCCGCCGGGCAGCATCACTGACGACCGCGCAATTGGCGACATCCTGGTCAAGTTCACGCCGCCCGATGTCGCGGCCTCGGAAGACGCCGGCCGCCTTCTGGCCGGGATCGAGGGGCCGGTGCGCTACGTGATCAAGCGGCCGATGTCGGGCGGTGTCTGGCTGGTCACGGCAATCACGAAATCGCCCGACGTCACGCTCGACCAGGCCGTGGCGACGCTGAAGGCTGCACCGCGTGTGGAATCAGCCACGCCGGACCGCATGCTGAAACCGCACCGCACGATGCCGACCGGCCGGGACATGCCGCAGCAGTAATCGTCTGCGTCGCCTAACCTTAATCCGTCTGCCCAGAGACAAATCAGCAGTTCGCATCGCCGGATCGCATCAGAAGTTCGCATCAACAACGCACAACGGGAGCGATGATGCTGTACAACATTCTGAAGTCCCGCGCCATGGCCGCAGTGCCTGCCGTGCTGGTTGCCATCGGCTCGACCATCGGCGCGATCGTCGGCGCGACGCTTGGCCTCGCCCTTCCCGCGCATGCCGACAGCTCGCTGGCGGTGCGTCCGGCCCCGGTCTACACCGGCAACTACATCGTGCGCTGGCGCGACGGCAGCCAGAGCGTCGATACCGCTGCCGACCGGGCGCGCATGCGCAAGGTCGAGTCGAATACCGGGCTTACGCTGGGCGTCAAGCGTCCGATGGCCGGCGCCCTGCAGTTGCTGACCGTGAAGGACAGCCGGGGCGACGCCCCCGAAATCGTCGCCAAACGGCTGCGCAATGATCCCCGCGTGGCCGATGCGGTGCCCGACCGCTGGCTGCGGCTGCATGACACGATTCCGAACGACCCGGAGTTCGCCGCCAATCAGACCTATCTGGGCCCGCCCTCGCAGGTTGTCGGCGGCGTCAATCTGCCCCGGGCCTGGGATCGCACGCGCGGCAGCGCCAACATCGTGATTGCGGTGGTCGATACCGGTTTCCTGCCCCACCCCGACCTGGCCAGCCGCATCATCCCCGGCTTCAACTTCGTGTCGTCGAACGGCGCCGCCCGCAGCGGCGATGCCACTGACCCCGGCGATTTCGTCCCCAGCGGCACCACCTGCCCCGACGGCACCACCGGGCCGCAGCCCAGTTCCTGGCACGGCACGCGCGTGGCCAGCGTGCTCGGCGCGGTGACCAACAACAGCCTCGGCATCGCCGGTGTCGACTGGACGGCACGGATTCAACCGGTGCGCGTATCGGGACAATGCGGTGCACTTCTGTCGGATACCGTCGATGGCATGCGCTGGGCCGGCGGCCTGAGCGTGCCGAACGTGCCAGCCAACCCCACCCCGGCGCGCGTGGTCAATGTGAGCCTCGGTGGCGGGACGTGCTCGAGCATCGAACAGCAGGCGGTCAACGACCTCAACGCGGCCGGCGTGGTCGTGGTGGCCGCAACCGGCAACGCGGCAGGCGCCGTGGAAGCGCCAGCGGACTGTTCCGGCGTCGTTGCCGTGACGGCGCATGCCAACGATGGCGAAAATGCGAGCTACGCCAACGTCGGCCCGCAAGTCACGCTGAGCGCACCGGGCGGCGGCTGCGGCAACTCGAAAGTCGCGATAATCCTTGGCGTGCCCACCTGCACCGCACCGGGCGGCCAGTCGTTCATTCGTACGCTGTCGAACGATGGCGTGACGACCACCGGCAACTACACGATCGTCAACTCGCAGGGCACAAGCTTTGCCACGCCGATGGTGTCTGGGGTGGTGGCACTGATGCTGTCGCTGAACGGCTCTCTTACGCCGGCCCAGGTCACGACCGCACTGCGGAATTCGGCGCGCCTGCACCCTGCCAACACGTTCTGCACGACCGGCAACAACGCGGCCAATTGCGGGGCTGGCCTGCTCGATGCCGATGCCGCCCTGACCGCTGCGGTCAATACGTCCGCGAGTCCTGCCCCGGCTCCGAGTTCAGGCGGTGGCGGTGGCGGCGGAGCGATGTCGCCGTGGAGCGCGGCGTTGCTGCTGACGATCGGGGTGGCGGGATTTGCGACGCGGCGGCGGGCGGTAGTAAAGCAGGCGTGATCGCGTAACAGGCGCCTGGCCGCTCCCCTCCTGCACTCACGGAAGCGAGCGAGAACACCGAGGGCATATCAAACACTGAGAGTCCGCTCCCCTCTCCCGCTCGCGGGAGAGGGGCTGCGGGAGAGGGTATCGGCCGGTCAACTACTCCTCACGCCTCCCGCGCGCCTCCCACCATTCCTGCAGCAGCCAGCAAGCCAGTCCCGCCACGGCGCCCACGGCGTGGGCGCTGCGCACGACATCAAACCCCCACGATGGATCGAAGATCACGGCAGCCAGCCACGACTGTTCGACCCATACCTTGACCAGCACGATCACACAGGTCACCAGGCCGATCAGGCGTGACCAGCCGGATGCCTGCAGCAACCGCAGCGCGGCCCACATAGCTAACCCGTGCGTGGCGCCTGACAGCCCGCCGTACCACCCCACCTCCGGCATGCGCACCAGCGCCACCTGCACCACCCAGCCGCAGATCACCAGCACGGCCAGCATTTCGCGCACGCGCGCCACGCGCCCTGCCAGCAGCAGGAGTCCGGCCGTGGCGGCCACATCGGACAGGTAGTGCCTGACGTCGAGATGGACCCACATCGCGGTAGCAAGGCGCCACCACTGGCCATCGATACGCACGGCATCGCGCAGATAGAGACCGTGAGCATGCAGCCACGGCACGAACGTGAACGCTGCCGCCAGCGCGGCCACGCCCGCCACGGTGGCGAGCATGGCCGGCCAGCCCGGCCGTGCGGCCTCAGCCCTCACCAAACACCGCGCGCCACAGCGTGCGCACCTGCGTGGCCTGCTGGCTCACGCTGTCGGGCGGCACGCGGGCCTGATCGAAGCCATCGAGCCGCAGCTTGTGCTGGCGTGCGCGGAACAGCCGGTAGGCGTCTCCAACGGCCTGCGCCAGACCAGCATCGATCAGGCCCAGCCCGCCAGCCATGCGCAGCAGCGCGATATTGCCGGCATTGCGCGTCAGTTCCGGATGCGCCTGGCTGTGCAGCAGCACCAGGTACTGCACGGTGAACTCGATATCGACCATGCCGCCGCGATCGTGCTTCAGATCGAAGAGATCGGTCGGATTCGGATGGCCTTCCGCCACCTTGGCGCGCATCTGCACAATCTCCTCGCGCAGCGCGGCGGCGTCACGCGGGTGGCGCAGGATCTCGTCACGCAGGTCTTCGAAGCGGGCGCCGATCTCGCGATCGCCGGCACAGAACCGGGCGCGCGTCAGCGCCTGGTGCTCCCAGACCCATGCCGCGTTATCGCCTTCGCGCAACTGGTAGCGCCGGAACGCATCGAAGCTCGTCACCAGCAGGCCAGCCGCGCCATTGGGCCGCAGCCGGGTATCCACGTCGAACAACATCCCCGCCGCGGTATGGCTCGTCAGCCAGGTGATCAGCCGGCGCGCATAGGCCGCGTAGACATCGGGGGCGCGCTCGTGATCGTCGTCGTAGAGGAAGATCAGGTCCAGGTCGGACGCGTAGCCCAGTTCCTTTCCGCCGAGCCGGCCATAGGCGATGATCGCGAATCGCGGCGCATCGCGGTGGCGCGTCGGCAACTGGCGCCACACCGCCTGCAGCGTGACTTCAAGCATCGCATCGGCCAGGTCGGACAGACGGTCGGCCACCTGCTCGACAGTCAGCATGCCTTGCAGATCCTGCAACAGGACGCGGAAGGTCTCGGCATGGTGCTCGCGACGCAGGATATCCATCTGCGTTTCGATCTGGCCGTCGGACGCCTGCAGCCGCTCGGCAAGCCGCGCGCGGAATGCGGGCCAGTCCGGCGCACCGGCCAGCGCATCGGCATCGAGCAGTTCGTCGAGCAGTTGCGGATGGCGCGTCAGGTAGGTCGCGGCCCAACGCGACGCATGCAGCGTTTGCGCGACCCGATCCATCGCCTGCGGGTACTCCGACAACAGCGACAGATACGAGG
>JAFAJB010000076.1 GCA_019236395.1 Cupriavidus sp. | reverse complement strand
TTGCGGTGGCCCTTTTCTGGTTGCACCTGAGCTTGGGCAGGCGACGCACTTCGCCATCAACGGAGCACACACACGGAGGCACGATTGCCCCGCGGGTCGCAGCTTCCCAAGCTTCGCAGGCCAAGGAAGATCGCTGAATTTATGAAGCGGTTATTTACAACTTGAGCCTTCCACCCTACAATCCGGGTCGCAAACAGTAATCATTCTCACTTACTGCTCCGATTTGTAGCGTACTCGTCACCAATCGGGGCGAGTCACGCCTTGTCTTTCCTCTCTTCTTTTCCCGATTTCATGTCTGCCCCCGTCACATCACGGGTACGCTTGGTCGCGTACGCGTGTGCTCTCTATTGCTCCGGAATTGTCGTCCCCCAGGCTGCCTCTGCCCAAGAGGCGAATCCGACACCTCCTTCTCAGCCCACGAAGGCAACGCTCCCGACTGTTGTGGTTACAGCGGATTCGCCATTGCAGACCAAGGAATTGCCGTCGTACAAGTTTGTGGCGCCGCTGCTCGACACACCGCGCTCGGTGACCGTGATCCCGGAGGAGGTGATCAAGCAAACCAATGCGACCACATTTGCCGATGCGCTGAAGACGGTGCCCGGCGTGACGTTCCTTGGCGGCGATGCCGCGGCGAACCCGTCGGCGGATCGCCCGGTCATTCGCGGCTTCGAATCACGCAATTCGATCTTCGTGGACGGCATGCGCGACTCCGGTGTCCAGAACCGCGAGGTTTTCGCCGTCGAGCAGATCAGCGTGATCAAGGGGCCGGATTCCGTTTATGCCGGCCGCGGTGCGGTGGGCGGCAGCATCGACATCGTGACCAAGATGCCACGCCTGGACGATTTCACGAATGCCAGCCTCGGCCTGGGCACCGAGGCATACAAGCGCGCCACGGTAGACATGAACCGCAAGCTCAATGACGAGACGGCGGTGCGCCTGAACGTGATGGGGTTCGACGCCAACCAGCCCGGCCGCAACAACGTCTACAGTAAGCGCTGGGGCGTTTCGCCGTCGGTCGCATTCGGCCTCAATTCGCCCACCACGGTGTATCTGAGCTACTACCACCTGAACAGCTATGACATGCCGGACTTCAGCGTGCCATTCCGTTCGACGGGCGGTACGCCGGGCGCGAACAGCGGCATCGATCGCTCGCAGTTCTATGGCCTGAACAACCGGGACTATCGCCGCGGCCAGACGGACACGGGCGAGATCCGTGTCGAGCATCGCCTGGACGAGAACTGGAAACTGCGCAACACGACCATGTTCGGCCGCTCGACGTTGGACTACGTCGCCACCAACCCGCAGTTCCTCAACGCTACTTCGAACATCCTGCAACTGCAGGCGAAGAGTGGCAAGTACGGGACCAATAGCGTGTCGAACCAGACCGAGGTATCCGGCAAGAGCACGTTCTTCGGCATGCAGCACAGCCTGGCGGCCGGCCTCGAGTTCAGTTGGGAGCGCAGCACTTACGAGGGCTACCTCGTGAGCGACAGCGCCGGCAACAACATGCGAACGGGCGGACCGTGCAGCGTGGCCTTCAACTGCACGCCGGTTGGAGCGTGGAATTCGGATGCCCCGTGGACGGGCAGCATCGTGCTGAACGGCGACAAGGGATTTCCGGGCGCGCCCACTTATACACACACCAACGTGGCATCGGCCTACCTGTTCGACAGCGTCAAGCTCAGTGATCGCTGGCTGTTCAATGCCGGCACACGTTTCGATCGCTTCGATGTCTCATCGACGCAGGCCGGCGCACCGGACCTGAACAACACCTCAAACCTGTTCAGCTACCAATTGGGGCTGGTCTTCAAGCCGGTGGAGACGGTGAGCCTCTATGCCTCGTATGGAACGTCCGCGAATCCGCCGGGTGCCAACAGCGGCCTGGGCGGCGGGACCGACCAGATCACCGCGACAAACCAGAACCTGGCTCCGGAACGCAGCCGCAATATCGAAGTGGGTGCCAAGTGGGACGTGCTCGATCGCCGCCTGTCGCTGACCTCCGCACTGTTCCAGACCGATAAGACCAACGCACGCGTAAGCGACGGCCTGGGCGGGACAGTCAATGCCGGCAGCCAGCGCGTGCGCGGGGCGGAACTCGGCGTTGCCGGTAACCTGACCAACAAGTGGCGCGTGTTCGGCGGCTATTCATATCTGGACGCGATCACGACCGATGCGGGCCCGGCGAACCCGTCTGCATCGGGGCTGCCGATGGTGATGGTGCCCAAGCACAACTTCGTGCTTTGGACCTACTACGACGTGTTGCCAAAGCTGTCGATCGGAGGTGGCGCTACGATCTCCAGCCTGACCTACGCGTCCGTCTCGGCCACCACGCGCAAGTGGACGCCCGGATACGCCCGCTTTGATGCCGTGGCCACCTATCGCATCGACAAGACCATGGATCTGCAATTGAACGTGCAGAACATTTTCGACAAAAAGTACTACTCCTCGGCGTACCCGATTTACGCAACGTGGGCGCCGGGCCGCTCAGCAGTCGTTACGCTGAACGTTCACATGTAATCAGTCCCCCGCCCAACCACGGCACAGGCGGTACCGCCTGTGCCGTGGTTACGTTCTTCCTTGAAGCGAATCGAAGGTCTTCAGCAGTGCGGCCATGGCTGCCTTGCAGTCGACCTGATTTGGGGCATCGGCCCGCAACGCGGCCAAGGCCCGGTCAATAGCCTTGTCGAGACGGTGCCAGTCATCAGCGGCTCGGGGTTTCAGGCCAGCCTCTGCTGAATCCCAGGCGATTTCCAGATCCTTGATTCGCGTCTTTGCTGCTGGAAGATCGCCCTTATCCACGATAGTGGCAACGTCAGTTGCGATGCCGCGAAACGCCGTCAGGTCGCCGAGCTTGGATGGGCTGCCAGCAGTGCGGCCATGACCGTGCGAGTCACGCCTTGGCCCCAGCCAGCATTGACCGCCAGAAAATCCGCCCCCGTCTCGCCCACTGTGGTGGACATGATCTTGATGATCCAGAACGAGAGCGTGACTTCTGGGACTTTGTTGAGCCAGTTGGTTGATCTGATCGCGGGCAATTTATTCACAGAGTTCTCCTGCCGAAGTCGAAGTGAGCGGGCTTGCAGCAGTCTGACCAAGCTGACTTAGCCAAGGCATAGGCGCACTCTCGATCCCATGCGACTCAATGCGTCTGCGGAAGAGCACGCGATGGAGGTTGGTGGCGAGGCGATCGACTGAAACAAAGGCCAGCGTCAACACCTTGGTTTGGACCTCAGACCGAGCGGCGGCGCGATGTGCCTCATTATTATCTTTTCGGGTAATGCTGGAAGTCGGACTTCGGGCGGGAACTCGCTGAGGCGAAGCGTAGTGGCTTCCACTTGCCAATAATAACGATTATCATTTGCGCTTGAATTGATACATCGATCGACCGCGCGTGTCTTCCGCCCCAGACAACCAGCCCTTGATTTCCACATTGGTCCGGCACTATGAGGAGCTGGTGGACTACGTGCGCCGCCGATTCGCAGGGAGATCATTTGCACGCGATGTCGTGCACGACCTGTGTGTCCAACTGTTGGAGAAACCCTCGCGGACCACGGCTCGGCAGCCACTGGCACTGTTGCGACGCGCATCCATGTATAGGGCGATTGACCGGCAACGCGCAGAGGCCACTCACTCCAGTCTGGTGATCGGCGTGGAAACGCTCCCGGACATACCGGTGAGCGTGGATGAGCCCTTGGAGCGGATTCTGTGGCGCCAGCAACTCGAGGCATTGCGCCAGGCAATCGAGGCGCTGCCACCGCGCTGTCGCCAGGTCTTCCTGCTGCATCGACTACATGACATGCCCCAGGCCGACGTGGCCGATGCGCTTGGCATCTCACGGAACATGGTGGCCCGTCACATGATGCGGGCCATGCAATCGCTGGCTCCCTTGCTTGAGCCCGAGATCAATCAAGGCAACTCATCCAGGTTGCCGCAACAGCAACCGTGCGCCGCACCGGCCAGCCTGCCTCACACGTTGACGAGTACCGCCAATGGCCAGGCAATCTGACCGGCCGCAGCGGCCAGCCGCACCGCCCGATCCGCTGGCACCGTTCAAGGATGCGCTGCGCGAGCAATTTCCGAGCAAGGATGCACTCCTCAAGGAAGCCCGTGCGGTACGCCAGCGCCGACAGCAACGCGCAACGGCAGCGGGGCTGGTCGCAATCGTTGCGGCAATGGCCGCACTCTGGGTCGCCGACCCAACCTGGCAAACCACTCGAATTGCGACACGCATCGGCGAACAGGCCACCTGGACCTTGCGAGACGGTTCGCGCATTCAGCTCAACACCGGCTCGGTAGCCAGCGTGGAGAACCACGTGCGCAGCCAACGCGTCGCGCTGGAGAGTGGCGAGGCCCTGTTCACCGTGTCGCACGGCTGGCGCAAGTTTTACGTCCAGGCTGGCGACACGACCATTCTTGATATCGGCACGGTCTTCAACGTGCGGCGCCAGAACGCGCCTCAAGATGCATCCGTTCACGTCGCGGTGCTGGCTGGCGAGGTCGAGGTGACCACAAGCAGCAGGCCACAACCAATGCGCCTCAGGGTCGGACGCGGCGTCGAAGTCAATGCCCACGGTGCCATGATTGAACGCGAAGCCGATGCCGGCACTGCCGTGTGGGCCGAAGGCAAGCTTGCGCTGGACGGCGCGCCACTACGGCAACTGCTGACAGATTTGCAACGCTACAGGACTGCGCCGATTCGCCTGCGCGATGACAGCGTGGGCGGGCTGCGACTGTCAGGCGAGTTCCGGATCAATCGGATCGAAGCCCTGATCGATGCGCTGCCGTCGATGCTACCGGTGACCGTCACGCGTCTCGACGATGGCACGGTCAATGTCGACAGGCGTTAGCGCGCGACGCCCCGTCTTTATCGAAAATTTTTTGGATCGTACATCAACAGGAGTCGCCCCTGAAACGCCATCCCCTGAGCAACCCAAAACGGGAACTATCAAAAAGACTCAACAGGGGAAATCGTGATTTCAGGAATCCGTGGTGTCCATCGCAGCGGACTTGGCCAATCGATGCGAAGAATCGCTACAGTCGCAGCGATCATCGTATCCGCTCCGGCGCTGGCACAAGGCGATGCTGTCGAGCTCAATATCCCGGCACAACCGCTGGACCAGGCACTGCGTGCGCTCGCTCGCCAATCCGGTGCGCAGATCGTGTTTGCCACGGACAGCGCCAAAACGCGTCAAGCGCCATCCGTAACTGGGCGGCTCCCGGTGAGCGAAGCGCTGGCGCGCCTGCTAGCTGGCAGCGGCATGCAAGCGCGTAGTGTGGGCAGCGAGTCCTATGTCGTCGGTGCGGCTGAGCCATCGCCCGAGGCCGTCCCTGCGGCATCGCCTGCCGCTCCTGAAGCCAAGCTCCCGCCCGTGGAGGTCCGTGGCACTCGCCCTTCGCTGTTTGCCAGCGCTGGCATCAGCATGGGTGCGCTCGGCGAGCGCCAACCCGAGGAGGTGCCATTCTCCGTGCAGTCCTACAACTCGGAGCTGATGAACACGCAGGACGCGCGCACATTGATGGACGTTCTGAAGAACGACCCATCGATCCAGGATGCGACGCAGGCTGGCGCGTATGAAACCGTCCGCATCCGTGGCTTCTTCGTTGACTGGACCAATACGATACGCCGTGACGGCATGTCTGTCGCACCGTACTACGAGATTCCTCTCGAGAACATCGAGCAGATCGACGTGCTCAAGGGGCCGTCTGGCTTCCTCTACGGCATCAACTCGCCCGGCGGCACGATCAACTACGTGATCAAGCGCCCGACGCGCGAGCAGTTTGCAAGCGTCAAGACGGCCATTCGTGATCATGATGGCTATTACGCCAGCGCGGACATCGGCGGTCCGCTTGCCGACGGGCGCTTCGGCTACAGGCTCAATATCGCAGGCGAGAAACTCGGCAACTTTGGCCACAATGGCGATACGTCCCGGAAGTTCATTGCGGGCGCTTTCGATTGGGCGATAACGCCACAGGCACTGCTTCAGCTCAACTTCGACTACCAGGACCGCAAGATTGCCGCTCAGCCTGCGGTAGGCCCCTACCCGGACGGGACCCTGCCGTCGCCGGTGAACCCACGCATCCTGCTGGGGCAGCCATGGCTCCAGTACGAAACGAAGACCTACAACATCGGCGCGGACTTCAACTACCGTTTCAACGACGACTGGAAGCTGACCAGCCGCGTGGCCCAGTCATACAATGCGCGCGTCGCCGCATTCCCGGACATCTACAACGTCGCCAGGAACGGCGACATCCTGTCCGGCGACATCTACCTGAACCCCGACCAGAACTTCAGGGTGCTGTCCACGGACACCTATGTCACGGGCAAGTTCAAGACCGGACCATTCGGCCACCAACTGGTAGCCGGGTTCTCCACGCGTAATTTCAGCGCCGTTGAATCGGGCTTCACGGTGCTTGACACGACCGTCGGCAATATCTATCAGCCGGTCTACTCGTCTGCGCCGCAGAACCTGACCTTCCCGAAGCACAACATCTCGAAGAACTATCAGCCAAGCCTGTTCGTCAGCGACGTCATTGCCCTGACTCCCAAGTGGGATCTGTTGCTCGGTCTTCGACATATCCGCTACAAGAACGACAGCATGCCGGCGTCGGGCAATAACACCGAGCAGCGTGCCAGCATCAACGCACCATCATTTGCGCTGACTTTCAAGCCGCTTCCCAGTCTTTCCACATACGTCAGCTACGCCGAGGGCTATGAGCAACCGGGCCCCGCGGGCTATGACACGAACAATGCGGGCGAGAACATGCCGCCACTGAAGACGCGGCAATATGAGCTAGGTGTCAAATCTCGCGTCAACGACAATCTTCTGATCACTGGGGCGATCTTCCGACTGGAAAAGACGCTTCAGTACGTCAACGCCGATCACTTCACCGTACAAGGTGGCGTGCAGCGACATTCCGGCGTCGAGCTGACCGCAAACGGCCGCCTGGGAAGCCAGCTTTCGATCGTCAGCGGTCTTGCCCTGCTGCATACCGAGGCCGACAATCCGGCAGATCCGACCGTAGCAGGCAAGCGGATTGCCGACGTGCCTAATTTCCAGGCCAGCACATTCCTTGACTACCGGATTGCCGCGTTACCTGGTCTGAGTCTCAATGGCGGTGTCTACTATGTCGGCCGACGTGCATTGAATGCGCAAAACACGAGCTGGATGGCGGGCTACACGCGCTTCGATGCAGGGGCACGCTACTCGACGAAGCTCGCCAGCTATCGCACGACTTTTGCGCTGAGCGTCCAGAACCTTACCGACAAGCGCTATTGGGCGGCCGGCGATCCGAGCATCAACGGTGCATGGCCGGGCCGTCCGCGCACGGTTTGGCTCTCGGCTCAGTTTGACATGTGAGCATGATGCGGCAAACAGGTAGCGCGCCCGGAGTGCGCAAGGGAACGCTGCGGTGCTGGGTGGCCGCGCTTCATCGCTGGCTTGGCCTGGCGTTGATGGGGTTCCTGCTGGTAGCGGCACTGACGGGCAGCGTCATGGCCTTCTATCCGCAGCTCAGCGCGCTCACGGCACCTTCGCTGTTTCGCGCCGTCGCGCCGTTTGCTGGCGCGCGGCCGCTCGATCCGCTCGCGCTGCGGGAGCGATTGCTGCAGCAGCGCCCGGGTCTGCAGGTCGATGTCCTGCCGCTGCATGTCGAGCCAGGCAGGTCGCTAATGTTCCCGGTGAAGCCGGCGCGATCGGATGGCGACGATGGGATCTATGTCGATCCCTATTCCGGCAGAATCCAGGGGCAGCGGCGCTGGGGCGACATCCGGCAGGGTATGCGTAATGTGGTTCCGTTTCTGTATCGCATCCACTATTGCCTGACGGTGGACGGCGTCGGACAGAAGATCCTCGGCGGCGTTGCGCTGATGTGGCTGGTCGCCAGCCTGCTGGGCCTTGGGCTGACGTTGCCCCCGGCCGTCCATGGCGGCGTGGCACGATGGCGCATGTGGAGAGCGGCCTGGCGACCGCGATTACGCGGTAGCGCGCTCGGCATCAGCTTCAGCGTGCATCGCGCAGGTGGACTCTGGCTGTGGCCGATGTTCATCGTCTTCGCGTGGTCGGCGGTGGGTCTGACGCTCAGCCAGGAGGTGTACCAGCCTGTCATGCGCGCACTGGGCGCCTCCGTGCCGCCAAGTATTGCCAGACTGCCGCAACCTCGCCCACATCCGGGTCTGACCTGGGATCAGGCGCTAGGGCTTGCCCGAACGCACATGGGAGAACAACTGCTCGCGCATGGCGACAGGCTGGAGTGGGAGGATTCACTGCGCTACGATCCCACGCGCGCAGCATTTGCCTACCGCGTGCACACCACCGCCGACATTGGCACCCGCCGTGCTCATAGCACGCTATGGATCGATGCCACTTCCGGCCATGTCCTGGCCTTCCAGCCCACGGCGGGTACGACGCGAGGGCAAACGGTTTCCGCATGGCTATTTGCGATGCATCGCGCGGACCTCGGCGATGCGGCTTACCGCATCTTCGAATGCCTATTCGGGCTTGGTCTGGCGGGAATGTCGATCAGTGGTGCTGTCCTGTGGTGGAAAAGACGCGTCCAGCGCTAACGGGGCGGCGACGGCCTTCTGTGCTGAAGTGGGGGAGGACCCGTCGGTCAAGTCGGTGACAGCGGGCTTGGAAAGCGTCGCTTCTTCAGATTGGCCGCTGTACGCCAGTTTGCAGACGTCAAAGGTGGACCAGTTGAATCTGCAACCTTTCTCAGACATCCGCAAGTATCCGTCTGGCAGGCCAGAGTTGGCTGGCAAGCGGACGTCGAATGGCTATTTGCCGCGGCAAAGTCTAGCGCTTACACAAAAAGAGGTCGAGCCAAAAAAAGTGTTTTGCCCAGCCTAGGTAGTCGCCGGAACGGGTTCGCAGCCACCGTGTTATCGCAGCCTGTACCCGAAACTTGAGCGGCACATAAAAAGGCGCCAAAGGGGCGGCGCATCTTACGAGGTATGCGAAAGGAAGCCAGTACACCGCAAAGGGTTTCACCTACCACTTTGGTGGGATAGAGATGAATACGCTTCATCGCTGCCTTGTGCAGGTTGATCACTCCCGATCAATGCCTTTCTCGGGCCGCGGTTTCTAGCGGCCTTTTTCTTTGGGCCTGCGTGCGACGTGATCGAAGAGCGTGATAAGTAACTCGCGCGGATCAAGTGCTCGAAGACC
This sequence comes from Cupriavidus sp., assembly GCA_019236395.1. GTDB lineage: Bacteria > Pseudomonadota > Gammaproteobacteria > Burkholderiales > Burkholderiaceae > Cupriavidus. Next base: position 4,839 of record JAFAJB010000076.1, on the reverse strand, counting down.
AAAGGGCTCTCTCGGGATGAGTCGTCATCTCCTGCGACGATATCAGGCGGCGGGCGCGCCATAACGCTTGCGTAGCTCCAGGTTGATGGCAAGCACGTTGACCATCGGCTCCCCGGCGAGTCCGCCTAGTGGCGCCCTGGCTTGCTGTTGCAGCAAGTCCAGGATCTCTGCCCGCACAGGTGCCGCCTCGCGCTTGGTATCGCGCGCCCATGCTGACGCCACGCGATCCAGTTGGAAGAGCGCGTTGGCCAGCGTGATGTCCGGGTCCAGCCCGGAACCTGAAGCCATGACCATGTCGGCCGGCGCAGGCGCGAGCTGGGCCTCAGGATGTTCCTGTCGCCACATCTCGAAGAAGACAGACTGGATGTCGCTGCCTTCCCGCACCGGCTCCACGGCGGTGGTCGGCTTCCCGTCCGCGCCAGTACGTGTCACATCCGCCAGGAACATGCCCGGCAGTGATTGCGAGAAGTCCACGAAGAATGGCACGGCAAGGTCTGCGGCCTTGGGGTTCGGCGTGCCTGGATTGTCCTTTACCCAGGCGGCTACCTGCTGCGGATGGGCCTTTGCCCAGGCGTCGACGTAAGCGCCATGAGCGGTACTGGCATTGACCCAAGCCTGTGCCAGGCTATTGTGGGCCTGCGCCCACTGGGCCACCAGATGTGGTTGCCCCTGGAAGCGGTCAACACGGAACCAGCGCTCTACATCCGGGCCCACTTCCTTGCCTTGCTGTGGCCCACTGGCGTAGCGGGCCAGGGGGGCGATTGCGCGCGCGACGCGGTCACGGAGGGCGTAGCTGCTCGGTGCGAGCGACGACGAGCCAGACGCCGAAGCGTCGTATGAAACCGCAGACGGGCGTGGCTGGAAGTATTCGTCCTTCGTGAACGGTTGCGCGATTAGCAAGGAACCGACGAACTTGCCGTCCGGGCCCGCCACCATGCTGCCGTTGGCCTGGAACGGGAAGACCGTCTGGCCAATCACCCATAAGACAGCGGGATACAGCCCGCAAACGATGACCACCACGCTGACGAGCAGCCACAAGCTCTTGGCGAAATGACGGAACATGGCTATCTCCTTGCCACGGTGGACGATTTCAGCTTGTCAGCCGCAGTGCCACCAGGATCAGATCGATCAGCTTGATGCCGATGAACGGCACAAGGACGCCGCCCAACCCCCAGATAAGCAGGTTGCGACGCAGCAGCGCATCGGCGCCCAGGGGCTGGTATTTGACGCCCTTGAGTGCAATCGGGATCAGCATCGGAATGATCAGCGCGTTGAAGATTACTGCGGACAGAATCGCCGACGTCGGCGAATGCAGTTGCATCACGTCCATCGCCTTCAGCCATGGCAGCGTACCGGCAAATAGCGCCGGCACGATGGCGAAGTACTTGGCAACGTCATTCGCGATCGAAAACGTGGTCAACGCACCGCGCGTCATCAGCAGTTGCTTGCCGATTTCCACCACTTCGATCAGCTTGGTCGGGTCGCTGTCGAGGTCCACCATATTGCCGGCTTCCTTGGCCGCTTGCGTGCCCGAGTTCATGGCCAGGCCGACATCGGCCTGCGCCAGCGCCGGTGCGTCGTTGGTACCATCGCCCATCATGGCGACAAGTTTGCCTTCGGCCTGCTCGCGCCGCAGGTACACCAGCTTCGCTTCCGGGGTGGCCTCGGCAATGTACTCGTCCACACCAGCCCGCTCGGCAATGGTTGCCGCCGTCAGGGCGTTGTCGCCGGTGACCATCACGGTATGCAGCCCCATCTTGCGCAGGCGCTGAATGCGTTCCCGGATACCTTCCTTGAGCACGTCTTCCAGCGCCACTACGCCGATGATGACGTTGCCATCGGCAACCACCAGCGGCGTGGCGCCTCTGCTGCCCACGTCCTTCAGCATCCCAGTCAGCTCCGGCGGCACGAGTCCGCCGTGCTCGCGCACGTGAGCGATGAGCGTGTCGGGCGCGCCCTTGCGCAGTGCCTTGCCGTCCGGAAAATCCAGGCCGCTCATGCGGGTCTGCGCCGTGAACGGGACGATGATGGCGCCTTCCGGCGGCACCACGTCTTCGCTGTGCTCGCCCGACTTCAGCGAGGCAGTGATGATGCTCTTGCCCTCCGGTGTCGCGTCACCCGCCGACGCCAGGGACGCAAGGCGCCGCAGCTCTGCTTCAGTGGACGTGATCACCGGCATGAACCGCGTGGCGCGGCGGTTGCCCATCGTGATGGTGCCGGTCTTGTCCAGCACCACCGTATCGATATCGCCCGCTACTTCCACCGCCTTGCCGCTCTTGGCGATGACATTGGCACGCAGCGCGCGATCCATGCCGGCAATGCCGATGGCCGCCAGCAGCGCGCCAATGGTCGTGGGGATCAGGCACACCAGCAGCGCCACCAGCGTCGGCACATCGGTGCCCAGGCTCTTGATCGGCGTGGACAGTCCAAGGTACGAGGTCATGTACAGCTCGGCGTTCAACGCCATCGGCCACAGCGGGATGACCACGATCAGGAAGATCAGCGTAAAGGCGGACAGCACCAGCGCCAGCGCAATCTCATTCGGAGTGCGTTGCCGTACGGCGCCCTCGACCAGACTGATCATGTGGTCGATGAAGGTGTCGCCCGGGCGTGCGGTGATGCGCACGATGATCTGGTCCGAGATCACCATGGTCCCGCCGGTGACGCCAGATCGGTCGCCGCCGAATTCCCGGATCACGGGAGCCGACTCTCCCGTGATGGCGGATTCATCGACCGCTGCGACGCCTTCGATTACCTCGCCGTCGCTCGGGATGGTTTCCCATGCTTTGACGATCACCACGTCACCGGGCATCAGCTTGCTGGAAGAGACCGTCTCGACGGTGTTGCCCTTCATTCGGTAGGCGATGGTGTCCTGGCGCGTACGCCGCATCGATTCCGCCTGCGCCTTGCCACGCTCCTCGGCGATGGCCGTGGCAAAGTTGGCGAACAGCACAGTCGCCCACAGCCACGCATCCAGCGCAAGGAAGTACGTCACAGGCACCTGACTCTCCGCCCGGCCGAGCGCGATCTGCACCGTGTAGATCAACGTCAGTGCGGCGCCGATCTCCACGACGAACATCACTGGGTTCTTCCATTGCACATCGGGGCGCAGCGACACCACCGCCTGCCACATGGCGGTGCGCACGAGAGGCCAGGGGAACAGTTCATGCGGCATCAGGCTGCGCGCGGGCTTCAACCCGGTCGGCAGGCCACCAACCGCATCGTGGGGGGTCTTGACGCTAACCATGTTTGGCTACCTCCGCAATTCTTTCGCCCCCTGGGCCAATGTCTGGCCCAGGGTTGCCGCCGTGCCTAGCCGCCGAACGGGATTGGCCCGAGATGCTCGGCAAGCGGCCCGAGCGCTGCCACCGGCAGGAACAGCAGCGCGCCGACGATGGCAATCGTTCCCAGCAATAGCAGGCCAAACGTCAGGGTGTTGTCGCGCATCGTGCCAAGCGTTGCCGGAGCGGTCTTCTTGCGGCCGAGGAATACCGCCATGGCGATCGGCGCAATGATCGGCAGATAGCGGCTGAATAGCATCACCAGCCCGGCGGCCACGTCGTATTGCACCGCGGACGGCGGCGGATTGGGGTTCGCGTTGGGGCCATAGCTGACCGCCAGGCCGTCAAAGGCCGATCCATTGTTGGCCGACGCTGACGAGAACTGATAGGTAATCTCGGTGAAACCATGCGGGCCAGCATTCGCCTCTGACTTGGTGCCCCAGTCGGTGGCCGAGAACAGCCCCGTGGGGCCCAGGATCAGGATCGGGTGAACCAGCAGCGCAATCATGGCCAGCTTCATCTCGCGCGCGCCGACCTTGCGTCCGAGGTACTCCGGCGTCCGTCCCACCATCTGCCCGGCGAGGAAGACCCCGACAATCAGGAACAGCAGCAGGTTGATCATGCCCACGCCCTTGCCGCCAAACACGCAGTTGATCCACATGCCAACCAGCGGCGACAGTCCGGCCAGCGGATTCAGGCTGTCATGCTCGGCATTGACGGCGCCGCAGGTGACGTCCGTCGTGATCGCGGCAAAGGTCGCCCCTGCGGACGTCCCGAAGCGCAGTTCCTTGCCTTCGAGGTTGCCCAGGTGCTGGTCAACCGGCAGCGATGGCCGCGCAGGGATGGTGATCACTGCGGGCGCGCCCTGCGACCGGCCTGGCATCGGATAGTTGCGCGCGGCCGATTGCGCCGTCAGCGCCGGATTTGGTTGCAGCGTGTCCCAGTAGATGACCCAGCCGATCAGCCCCACCATCATGGACAGCATGACGCCATAGATCACCACAGCGTGGCGGAACCGCCTGAGCATGCGCCCGTACATCAGCACGAGTGAGAACGGGAACACCATCATTGCCACCGTGGTCACGACATTGCTGACCGCAGTGGGATTTTCGAACGGATGGGCGGCGTTCATACCGTAGAAGCCACCGCCGTTGGTGCCGAGCATCTTGATCGGTATCACGGCCGCGACCGGCCCCACGATGATGGTCTGCTGCTTGGCTTCGCCGTTATCGGCCGTGCCCATTGCGGCGGGCTCCAGCGTCGTCACCTGGTGCGCACTCTCGAAGGTCATGGGCACACCCTGCTGGATGAAGATCACCCCGCATACCAGTGCGGCCGGCAGGAACATGTAGATCACGACCCGCCACATGTCGACGAAGTAATTGCCGATCGTCGGTTCCCCGCGCAGCGCGCGAATGATGGCCGTCAGCGCGCACAGGCCCACCGCGGCCGACAGGAACATGTTCGGCACGTCAAAGAAGAGCTGGCTGAAGTTGGAGAAATGCTGGTCGCCAGAGTAGTGCTGCAGGTTCGTGTTGGTCATGAACGAGATGACCGT
>JAFAJB010000035.1 GCA_019236395.1 Cupriavidus sp. | reverse complement strand
AGAACACGGCCTATCAGGCCAAGCTGTCTGCATACGGCACGATCGAGAGCATGCTGTCCGCTTTCCAGGCGTCCGCAAAGTCGCTGGCCAAGCTCGACACCTTCTCCGCCGTCAAGGCCCAGGTCGGCAATGGCGATGTGATGACCGTTTCCGCCGGTACCAACGCGGTACCCGGTGATTTCACGGTGAACGTCAAGCGCCTGGCGCAGGCCCAGTCCCTGGCGGGGGCGGGTCAGGCCAAGCAGGACGTGGCCATCGGCACCGGCACGCTGACGTTCGACTTTGGCGTGACGGGTGGTTATGACGACAATCCGTCCTCGCCCACGTATGGCCAGTATGTGAACCCGACGTTCACGCCGACCGCGGGCGCCAGCAAGACCGTGACGATCGACAGCAGCAACCAGACGCTGCAAGGCATCCGCGATGCGATCAACAAGGCCAACATCGGCGTCAAGGCCAGCATCATCAACGATGGCAGCGGCACGCCCTATCGCCTGGTCCTGAACTCGGAGAAGACTGGCGAGGCGATGAGCATGCGCATCACCGGCTCGTCGCCGGAACTGCAGGGGCTGGTCGGCTACGATCCCGTGGCGGGCCCGCAGCCCGGTGGCATGAAGGAGACGATGCGCGCGATGAACGCATCGCTGACCATCAACGACATCGCGGTCACCAGCCCCACCAACGTGGTGACCGATGCCGCGCAGGGCATCACGATGGCGCTCAAGAAGACGGGCACCACGTCGATGTCGATCACGCAGGATCTCGACAGCATCAAGGCAGCAGTCCAGGGGCTGGCGGCCGCCTACAACAACATCCAGGCCGCCGCCAAGCAGTTGACCGCATTCGACGTCAAGGCAGGCACCAAGGCCGCGCTGACTGGTGACGCCGTGCTGCGTGGCGTCCAGTCGACGCTGCGCGCGATCCTCAACACGCCCGAGGAGGGCATGCCCGCGAATGCACCGAACACGCTGGCCCAGATCGGCGTGACGCTGACGAAGGACGGCACGATGTCGGTCGATACCAAGAAGCTCGATGCGGCGATCGGCGCGAACCTGAACAACGTGGCCGAACTGTTTGGGGGCGACGGCACGAAGGGCGGCTTTGCCCGTCGCCTGTCCGACGCGGTGGACACCATGACGGGCACCAAGGGTCCGCTCAACGCCGCGACCACTGGCCTCGAGAGGTCCATGAAGGATCTTGGCAAGCGCTATGACGAGATGTCGCTGCGCATGGACGCCACGATCGAGCGCTATCGCAAGCAGTTCACGCAGCTCGACCAGGTCGTGGCCCAGATGAACCGCACCAGCGCCTATCTGACCCAGCAGTTCGCGGCGATGAACAACACGAACAACTCCAACAAGAAGTAAGCACGGGAAGCGCTGCCCGGGCATGGCCCCGCGCCCCCGTTTCGGGAGTGGGCCATGCGCGGCAGCTATCCGTACGCGCTCTATCACCCGCGCGCCGCGTCCGGCGCAAGCGCCAGCACCCAATCGCGGAACGCCTCAAGCGCAGGTACCTGCGGCCGCCCCTCCGGGTACGCGAAGTAGTATCCCTGGCTGACATCGAGCACGCGCTCGACGGGGATTACAAGCTGGCCCGTCTCCAGTTCGCGCTCGATCAGCAGGCGCGGCGCCAGCCCGATGCCGAGCCCGGCTGCGGCAGCGGCCGTCATCATCGTAAACAGCTCATAGCGCGGCCCGCGCGCGGCAGCCACGCTGTAGTCCCATCCCTGCACGGCATACCAGTCACGCCACGCCTGCGCACGCGTGCTCAGGTGAAGGTGGCGGCAGTGCGCAAAGTCCCGGGCGTCTTCAAGCGCATGCACGGCGCGGAACGCCGGGCTGCAGACCGGCACCATGCCGCCCTCGCGAAAGATCATGCCCCCGCGCGTCCCGGGCCAGAACTGATCGCCAAAGTAGATCGCCGCGTCATAGGCGCAGTCCTGGAACGAGAACGGCTGCGAGCGGGCGCTCAGGTTGACCGTGATCCCGGGATGCTGTCGCGCGAAATCGGGCAGGCGCGGGATCAGCCATTGCGTGGCGAAGGTCGGCACCACGGCCAGTTCCAGCGTGTAGCCCTGCGTGCGGCCGGCGCTGATTTCCAGCGTATCGCGTTCGATATGGTCGAGATGCCGCCGCACGCGCGCGGCATACTCGCGGCCCGTATCCGTCAGTTCCAGCCGGCGCCTGACGCGCGTGAACAGCGCCACGCCCAGCCGTTGCTCCAGCATCGCCACCTGCCGGCCCACCGCGCTTTGCGTCAGCGCCAGTTCGTCGCCCGCGCGCGTGAAGCTGCCGAGCCGCGCGGCGGCTTCGAATGCCTGGAGCGCGGTCAGGTTGGGAATGTCCTTTCTCATGATGACGATGGATGGGGGCGGGCGGACCGGGAAGTATAGCGATTCGGGGATCGTGCGCCAGACGCACAACGTTGTGACGAATCGCCGCTTGTGACGCGATATGCCCGCCCGCTATGCTGCGCGCGAACTCTTCCTTGATGCTGCATTCTCCAATGAATCCGAATTTTGCCAAGCTGCTCGGCGCCAACCTCGGTGAGGCTCGCGCCGCCCACCTGATGACGCTGATCACGATGCCGGAAGGCCTGCCTGCCGACATCGATGGCCGCGCCACGCGTGCCGAGATCGCCCAGGCCCTGAATGTCGTCCTGTTCGGCGGCATTCTCGACCGCGTCCCCACGGGCCGCGCATACACCGATGACGTGGCCCGTGCGGGCGGCAAGGTCACGTTCGACCACGGCGCGCTGCGCACCGTGAAGTGGCCGAACGGCGCGCTGCCGGAGGGCGAGGCGGCGTTCACGCGTATCCTGCGTCCGCTCGGTTACGTGCTCAATGGCACCTATCCGCTCGATCGTATTGGCATGACGGGCCGTTCCTATGCGCACGCCGATGCGCCCGAACAGATTGCCCAGTTCTTCCTGAGCGAATTCCACCCGGATCGCGAGCGCTACAGCGACGCGTTCCGCGCCGCCGTGACCCGCGTCACCGAGCCATCGGCCGATCCGCTGACGCCGCGTGCGCAGTCTGCGCTGTGGCAACTGGAGCGCGACGGCGTGCTCGATGTGGAAGACGGCACGGAACTGGTCGGCCTGCTGGCGCGCTGCTTCGAGCGCCATCATCCAGCCCCACGTCTGGATGACTATGAAACGCTGCTGAAGGAATCGGCCGAAATGGCGTGGATCGCCACCGAAGGCAATGCGTTCAACCATGCCACTGATCGCGTGGACGATGTCTTCGCGCTGGCGGAGCAGCAGAAGCGTCTGGGCCGTCCGATGAAGGAAAAGGTCGAGGTTTCAGGCAGCGGCCGCGTCCGGCAGACGGCGTTCCGCGCGGACCCGGTGGTGCGCGTGTTCGTCGGCGCCGATGGCAGGCCCGTGCAGCGGGAGGTGCCGGGCTCGTTCTACGAGTTCATCACGCGCGACCGTTTCCATGACGAGAACGTGGCGCGCACACGCTATGACCTTGGGTTCGACGCCGGCAATGCGCAGGGGATCTTCAAGATGACGGCGGCGGCGTAAGGCCGCTGCATCGCAAACGTCAAAAGAAAAAGCCCGCATCTCGCCGATGCGGGCTTTTCTGTTCAGACGGGCCGGATAGCTAGATGGCCCCGGCCAGCCTGAACTGCCCCACCGCGCGGTGCAGCGCGTCGGCCTGGTCCTCCAGCGATGCTGCCGCAGCCGTGGCTTCCTCGACCAGCGCCGCGTTCTGCTGCGCCATCTGATCCATCTGCGACACCGCCTGGTTCACCTGCTCGATGCCGCCGGTCTGCTCTTCCGTGGCCGCGCGCATCTCGCCCATCAGGTCGGTCACGCGTTTGACCGCTTCCACGATCTCCTGCATCGCCTTGCCCGCGCCTTCCACGAGCAGCGAGCCATCCTCGACACGCTGTGCGGAATTGTCGATCAGCCCCTTGATCTCCTTGGCCGCCGTGGCCGAGCGCTGCGCAAGGCTGCGCACCTCGCCGGCCACGACCGCGAAGCCGCGTCCCTGCTCCCCCGCACGGGCCGCTTCCACCGCGGCGTTCAGCGCCAGGATGTTGGTCTGGAACGCGATGCCTTCGATCACGCCGATAATGTCGACGACCTTGCCCGACGCGGCCTTGATCTCGCCCATCGTGCCGACCACCTTGTGCACGATCTCGCCGCCGCGCACGGCGATCTCCGAAGCGCCTTCGGCCAGGTGCGCCGCCTGGCGCGCATTGTCGGCGCTCTGGCGAACCGTGCCGGTCAGTTCCTCCATGCTCGCGGCGGTCTGTTCAAGCGATGCCGCCTGTTCCTCGCTACGACGTGACAGGTCGACGTTGCCGGCCGCAATCTGGCGCGCCGCGTCGGCGATTGCATCCGCCGAGCCGCGAATCTGGCCGATCGCACCGGTCAGCCTGGATTGCATCTGCTGCATGTTGTAGAGCACGCTTTCCTGGTCGTTCGGCGCCACGTGAACGTCCGATGCAAGGTCGCCCTCGGCAATGCGCGAGGCGATCTCGGAGGTCAGCGAAGGTTCGCCGCCAAGCTGCTTCTGCAGGCTCATCGACACGCGCACCATCACCGCACTCATCAACGCGCCAACGGCCAGCAGCCAGCCGAGGCCTTTCCACAGCGTCATGCGGAATTCGGCCTGGAGGTCATCTATGTAGAGGCCGGCGATGAAATCCCAGTCCCACGGCTTGAAGTTCAGCACGTAGCTGAGCTTCGGCTGTGGCGCCTCGGCGCCCGGCTTGGGCCACGCGTACTCAAGGAACCCCTTGCCCGCGGTCTTGCCGATCTGTGCGATATCGCGGAACAGATAGACGCCGTTCGGGTCTTTCATCTCCGACAGGTTCTTGCCATTGAGCTCGGACTTGATCGGGTGCATCAGCACCACGGCATCGGAGCGCATGACGGTGAAATAGCCATCGCCGCCGAAACGCATTGCGCGAATGCGATCGAGCGCCTGCTTCTGGGCTTCCTCGGTGCTGAGCTTGCCGGCGCGCGCCATCGCCTCGTATTCGGCCACCACCGAGTTGGCGGTGTCTGTGACTTGTTCCAGCGTCAGCTGGCGGTCCTGCATTCGCATCTCACGCATCTGCCACGCGTTCCACAGCGTGGTGGCCAGCAGGCACACCCAGCTCAGCACGAGTGGCAGCATGAGCTTCTTTCTCAGGCTCAGGTTTTGCAACATCCTTTCCTCCGTTCTCATCGGTTGACCGTCGGGGCGCTTTTTTCTCTTTTTTATGTATGTGTAGAGGCGTCCTCTCTGAACGGCCCTAACGGCGCGGTTATCGAGAAACTTGATCGAGGAAAACTACTGATAGTGAATAGTGGCGCAAGCGGCGCTCCGCAGCCTGCCGTGCAGTATTGGCGCGGCAGGCCGCGTGGCGGATTTGCAACGCGTCAGCGCGGAATCACGTGATCGGGATGTGGGGTCGCGGCACTTACTGCGCGTGCACCGGCATTGGTCCAGCCGTCATTTCGGCTGGCTGGCGGCAGCTTCCTGCTTTTCGCGCTGCTTCTCTTCTTCCCGTTCCTTGCGCCGCTCGCGCTTGCGGCCCTCGAATGTCGAAGTGCCGTGGTCAGCCTGGGCGGCGGACGCAGCAGCAGGAGCGGGCACGGGCGGCGTTGACTCGGCCGCCGATGCGGCAAACGCAAGTGTTGCAAGCCCGGCGATCAGTGCGTTGCAGCAAGACAGGCGCATGTGGACTCCCTGCATATGGACTCCCTTCACGTGGACTCCCTTCACGTGGATGTGATCAGAATTCTGCATGGATACGCGTGCCGATGATAGGTACCGGTCCGCGGTCCCGGTTGTAGCCGGGATGCATGACGTACTGGAAGTTCAGGCTGACCGACAGGTGGGAGACCACCGCCCAGCGATAGTAGATCTCGGCGATGCGTTCGGTTCCGTAGCGCAAGGCGCCGTCACCGATCAGCACGCCAAGCCCTCCTGCTTCAAAGTACCGGCGCGCATCGCCGGACAGCCCGTTTACGACAAACGCCATGCCGATCCCATCGCCGTGGCGGCCCCAGAGGTCGCCGGCCAGCGACAGGCCGCCGGAGATCGATTGATTGATGTCCGTGAACTCGAAGGTCTCCTTGCTGCCGTCGTTCATGCTGAACCGTGCAAACGCGCCTACGCCGGCTGCCAGTTCCTGCTCGGCATTGATGGCGAAGCCCGGCCGGGAAGCGAAGCGCCGCACCTGCGACGTGTCTGGCGTGGTGCCCGTCTGCTGGCCAAGAGCCACCGCGTCGTTGTAGCTGCCCATGTTGCCCTGGTTCACGAACGCGAGCACCTTCACACGGCCGGGATGCCCCGCGATGACATGTCG
>JAFAJB010000030.1 GCA_019236395.1 Cupriavidus sp. | reverse complement strand
GCTGCGCATCGGCACGTCGATCATCACCGCGGCGAGCCTCTCCTTCATCGGCATGGGCGCCCAGCCGCCGACGCCGGAATGGGGCGCCATGCTCAACGAAGCGCGCGCCGACATGATGACCTCGCCTCACGTGGCGATCTTCCCGAGCCTGGCGATCTTCCTGACCGTGCTCGCGTTCAACCTGCTCGGTGACGGCCTGCGCGATGCGCTTGACCCGAAGATCGATCGCCGCTGACACCATGATGGACACCGATCATGTCCCTGTAGTCGGCACGCTGCCTGCCGGCCCGCGCAACGCCATTACCGATGTGGCTGGCGTGACGGTCGGCCACTGCACGCTGGCCGATGGCGCCTGTCAGACCGGCGTGACGGTGATCCGCCCGCACGCGGGCAATGTCTATTGCGACAAGGTGCCCGCCGCCGCCACTGTGCTGAACGGCTTCGGCAAGAGCATCGGGCTGGTGCAGGTCGACGAGCTTGGCGTGATGGAAACACCGATCGCGCTGACCAATACATTCTCGGTCGGCGCGCTGGCCCAGGCGCAAATCCGCGCGGCCATTGCCGATAATCCCGAGATCGGCCGCGCCTGGCCAACCGTCAATCCGCTCGTGTTCGAGTGCAATGACGGCTACCTGAACGATATCCAGGCAATGGCCGTGCAGCCGCTGCACTATGACCACGCGCTGGCCGCCAGCGACGAGGATGTGGCGCAGGGCGCGGTCGGGGCAGGGCGTGGCATGTCATCGTTCGGCGTCAAGGGCGGCATCGGTACGGCATCGCGCATGGCCGGGGACTACACGGTCGGCGCGCTGGTACTGTCGAACTTCGGTACGCCGGAGTCGCTGATCTATGCCGGGCAGCCGCTCGGTGCGGCGCTGGCCCGGCAGCTGGCTCAGGACGTTGCGCCGGAGAAAGGTTCGATCATCATGATCGTGGCCACCGATGCGCCACTCGACGCACGCCAACTCAGGCGCCTGTCGCTGCGGGCCGGTGCCGGGCTTGCGCGAACGGGTTCCGTGTTCGGTCATGGCTCGGGTGATATCGCGTTGGCGTTCTCGACGGCCTATACCGTGCCGCATCAGACCGATGTGCCGATGCCGGCCGTCGCGATGGTGCATGAGTCCAAGCTGGACCCGTTGTTTCGCGCGGCGGCCGACAGTGTCGAGCAGGCCATCGTGCACGCGCTCTGGCATGCGGAAACCGTCCATGGCCGCGATGGCCACTCTCGCCGCGCACTGCGTGAACTGTTGCAAGAGCTGACTGCATGAAGATCCTGATTTCCACCGACATCGAAGGCGTGGCGGGCGTGTTCCACGCCGAGCAGACGCGCGCCGGCAATGGCGAGTACGAGCGCGCGCGCGCCTGGATGACGGCCGAAGCCAACGCGGCGGTGCAGGGCGCTTTTGCCGGTGGCGCCTCCGAGGTGCTCGTCAACGATTCGCACGGAGGCTTCCGCAACCTGCTGCCCGACCAAATCGATCCGCGCGCGCAACTCGTGCTCGGCAAGCCGCGCTATCTGAGCATGGTGGCCGGTGTGGAGCAGGATTGCGATGGCCTGTTCATGATCGGTTACCACGGCCGTGCGCAGGGCCGCGGCGTGCTGGCCCATACGATCAACAGCGGCGCATTCGCGCGTGTCTGGCTGAACGGGCTGGAGCTCGGCGAGGCCGGCATTTACGCGGCGCTGGCCGGCGAGTTCGATGTGCCGGTGCTGCTGGCCAGCGGTGACGATGTCTTCATCGCCGAGACGCAGCCGCTGATGCCGTGGGTGCGCTACGTCCAGACCAAGACCGCGGGCGGGCAGGGCAGTGGCACTACGCTATCACCGGTCGCTGCGCGCGAGGCGATTGCGGAGGCCGCAGCCGCCGTGACGCGTAGCGCGATTGCGCGGCCCGAAGCGCGCTGCTTCGAGCTGTCCGGCCCGGTGAGCTGCCGTTTGCAGACGCAGACGACCGCACACGCCGACCTGTTCTGCCAATGGCCGTCCTTCGAACGCATCGACGGGGTGACGCTCTCGTTCACGGCACCCTCGGTGCAGGCCGCCGTCAGGATGCTGAACTGCTGCTCGGCGATGTCGTTCATGTTGAAGTGACGCGGCTTCGAATGCCGATGGTTTTCCTCCCCTCTCCCATGAAATGGGAGAGGGGAGCAGGAACCAGCGGGCGGGGGACGCAACCCAAAATAGTGGGACAATAGCGGCCGTTTCCCAATTCGCTCCACCCAATGACCCATCCGATGCACGGGAGCTGGACCCCCGTTCGCAAGGACTTTGTCGATCCGGCCACCACCCGCTGCCACGCGCGTAGCGCAAAGGGCGGCCGTCACCATGGTTTCCCCGAAGGCCAGGCCTATATCCTGCGCGGCCCGGACGGGCACGAGTATCCGTTCGGCCTGGAATGCGCGCTTGCGATGCTTGTGGCCCCCGAGGCACTGGAGCAGGTGCCTGACTACACCGAGCGCGACGCGGTCAAGCGGATCGAGGCCGATCTTCCGCCGCCGCCACCGCGCCGCAAGCCCACCGCGGCCGAGCTGGAACTGGCCCGCCGCAATGCCGCCACGCGCTACGTAGTCCTGCGCATGGAGAAGGTTGCCGCGGTGCCGCGCGTGCAGCCTACCGTCCGCTTTCCCGCGCTCGAAGACCTGTATCGGCAGATTGCCGCCGGCGGTACGCTTTCCGCCGCGCAGGTACAGCGCGTGCTGGCGATAGAGCGCAGCCATGCCACGCCGCCCAAGCTCAAAGGCATCAATCTGCTCGACGTCTACACGGCGCACGTCAAGCTTGAATGGCTGATCGCCGCGTCGAATCGCGTGGACCGGATACGTTTTCTGCGCAGCCTGCATGACTGGCTCGCCAGACATCTGGTGCTGTCCGCCGCGCAGATAGAAGCCGCCGGCATCGTCATGCATCCCCACGCATTCCGCTCCGCGTGGCCGTCGGGGAATGGCACGGCGGAACTGTTCTAGCCAGCGCTGGCAATCGACGCCGAATTGGCGTTACATTGGCGGCATCCCCACTCGGCCCAGGCCATTCCCGCCATGCCTGCCAGTCCGACTGCTCGCTACTTCGCGCAAAACTATGCGGAAGCCCGCCAGAAGTTCCTGACTGCCGCGCGGGCGTGCGGCGCCATGCTGACCGAGTTTCCGCATCCCACGGAAGTAGGCAGCGATGGCGAGACGCTGGCGATGGACGTCGCCTGGGTGGGCGCCGCCGATGCGCCGCGCGTGCTGCTGGTGACCTCCGGCACGCATGGGGCGGAAGGCTTCTGCGGATCGGGCGCACAAGTGGCGATGCTCGCGGACACAGCGCTCCATGCCGACTGCCGCCGCGCGGGCCATGCGCTGATGTTCATCCACGCGGTCAATCCCTACGGATTTTCCTACCTGCGCCGCGTCAATGAAGACAACGTCGATCTCAATCGAAACTTCGCGGACTTCGACCGGCCGTTGCCGGCGAACACGGCCTACGCCGAAGTTGCGCCGATGCTGTTGCCCGCCCAGTGGCCGCCCACCTGCGAAGAGCACACGGCGCTGATGACGAAGGTGGCGGAGAGAGGCATGGACTGGTTTCAGGCTGCGATCAGCGGTGGCCAGTACCAGGACCCCGATGGCATGTTCTTCGGCGGGCAGCAGGCCACTTGGAGCAACTACACGCTGCGCCGCATCCTGGCCCGGTTCGGTGCTGGCCGGACAACGCTGCGCTGGGTCGATGTGCATACGGGCCTGGGGCCATGGGGTTATGGCGAGCCGATCTACATGGGGCCGAACGACACCGCGCAGCTCGGCAAGACGCGCGCCATCTGGGGGCGGAGCGTGACGTCGATCTACGATGGCTCGTCGACATCGGCCAACCTGACCGGGCTGGCGTGGGTGGCGGTGCCGCAGACCTTGCCCACGGTTGACTATGCTGGCATCGCGCTCGAGTTCGGCACGCTGCCGCTGCCGGAGGTGCTTGACGCGCTGCGGGGCGACCATTGGCTCCACGTGCACCCGGAAGCGGACGAGAACCAGCGCGCGCTGATCAAGCAGGAAGTGTGGCGCGCATTCTATGGCGATACGGACGAATGGCGCGACGGTGTGGTGGCCCAGGTGACTGACGCCGTGCGCCGTGGGATCGCTTCCTAGCGCACTTCCTGGCGGCTCGCAATCACGCCGGCTTTCGACTACCTTTCAGGGAATATACGGAAGCGCTGATAGTGACTATGGGCCGCGCCCGGTTGAGGCGAGGGGCCGGGATGCACGACAATCGCACGGGCGCGCCGCATCGTCATCGATGCCGCGCGCCATGACAGCACAGCACAAGAAACAGGCGTAGTTGCCCAGCCCCAGCCCCCACTTCCTCAGCCGTCGCAGCGAGAGCGCGTTGGCATTTCCCGCGTGGTCCACGATCCGCGCCGGTCGAGCGGACCGGCTGGCAGCATTCGCCCGTCGCACACCTCGAGAGAATCTCCCATGCCCAGTTTCAATCCATCGCGCCGTACGTTCCTGAAGACGAGCGTCGTGGCCGGGGTATCGGTTTGCATCGTGCCTCTTGCCGACAAGGCGGCCCTGGCCGCGTTGTTCGAAGAGAAGCACCTGACGCCGGTGCAAACCGATCCCGCCAGCGGTGCGCCGCGCTTTCGCGTCGACGGCATCGCCAAGGTCAATGGCGAGAAGGTCTTCGCCCGCGATATCCGTGCGCGCGACATGCCGCACTGGCCCGCGCAGCAATCGCACGCGTTCATCGTGCGCGCCACGCGTGCGGACCGTACCTTCGAAGGCATCGATCTGAGCCTGCTTGGCGACGACCTCAAGCCCGACGTGGTGGTGACGGCGGCCGACCTCGCGCGTGACGGCGTGATCTTCCCGAAGTTCTACGGCGACGACATGCTGCTGCCGGCCGGAAAGACCCCGGCCTATCTGGGCCATGCGGTGGCGATCCTGATCTATCACGACTTCGCACGCTTCCGCTTCGCCAAGGACAAGATCAAGTTCCGCGACGACGTGGTGCGCTACGGCGCGCAGACCGGCGCGCTCGAACGCGATCCGTGGGGCACATTCCGCTTCGTGCGGGTGGGCGGCGCCACACCGTTCGACGATGACGTGTTCTCGAGCCTGAAGTTCGCGCCGGTGTTTCCGAGTTCGATGCGCAAGCATCAGCCGGTCTGGCCCGATGGCAAGGACCATGGTCAGGTGGGCGAGCAGGGCATGGCCCACGCCAAGACGATCCGCGACGAACTGGCCAGCCCGCCGGCCAACTGGCTCGTGCTCGATCGCGAGTACAACACGCAGTCGATCGACACGGCCGCGCTGGAAGCCGATAACGCGAACTGCTGGTACGACCGCGACAGCCAGACGCTGCACATGGTGGTGCCGACGCAGGCGCCTTACGAAGTGGGCGAGTCCGCCGCCGAACTGCTGGCGGGATGCAAGGGCGCTTTTCCGGTCAAACAGGTGATCCTGCACCCCACCTATACGGTCGGCTACGGTTCGAAGGACCACTACAACTTCCCGTTCTACGGGCTGGTGACGGCGCTCTATGCGGGAGCCAAGCCCGTGCGGCTGGCCAACGACCGCTACGAGCAGTTCCAGACCGCGCTCAAGCGCCATGCATTCAAGATGCACTACCGCATCGCGGTGGACAAGGAAACCGGGCTTCTGCAGTCGTTCCAGGGCGATTTCGAGGCCAACGGCGGCGGTCGCATGAATTTCTCTCCGTCGGTGGCCATGGTGGGCGCCACGGCGGCGCAGTCGATCTATTACTTTCCGAAGAACGACCTGGCCACGGTGGCGATCGCCTCGCGCGCGATCGATGCCGGTTCGGCACGCGGATACGGCACGCTGCAGACCATGGCGGCAACCGAGATGATGATCGACGAGTTCGCGGAACAGCTGAAGCTCGATCCGATCGATTTCCGCCTGAAGAACGCGCTGCGCTCGGGCATGAAGAACACGCAGGGCGCGATTCCGGCCGGTGCGATCCGTGTGGACGAGGTGCTGGAGGCCGCGCGCCGCCATCCGCTGTGGATCAACCGCGCGAAGAAGAAGGCCGAGTATGAGGCGGCGCATCCCGGCCATCGCTACGGCGTTGGCTTTGCGTGCGTGCAGAAGGATTTCGGCACCGGCGCGGAGACGTCGTTCGCGCGCGTCGAGATCGATCCCGAGGGGCGCATTTCGCTGTATCACTCGGGCGCCGAGATCGGCACCGGCATGTCGACCTCGCAGGCCACGGCCGTGTCG
>JAFAJB010000248.1 GCA_019236395.1 Cupriavidus sp. | reverse complement strand
AACGGTGGCAGCACCACCAGCAGATAGATCGCGGTCAGGATCGTGTTGACGAGCGAGATCTGGATCTGCGCGAAGATGAACTGCGAGAACACAGTCTGCAGCGTGCGTGCCCGGTCTACCAGCGCACGGGCCAGCGGACGCCGATTGGGGCGGGAGATGGCGCGGTACAGCGCGACCATCGCGCCGATGATGAGCCCGACCACGATATGGACCAGTGCACGCAGGATATCGGCGCCAAGCCGCTGGGCCATCTGGGCGTGCTCGCGCAGGGCCGAGATCAGCGTGGTGGCGAGTTCATCGACCCCGTTGGGCAGGTAGTCGCTCAGCCAGGCCGGTAACTGGCCGCGCGATCGGTCGATGATGTCGGCGGCGTGGTCGAGCAGCCGGTCCAGCGTATTGCCGTCGCCGGTGACAAGGCGGACGATCGCCCAGATGCCAATGGTCAGCACCAGCAGGATGATGGCCGACAGGATGGCCACGGCCAGTGCGTCGTGACGCGAATGCAGTCGCATCAGGCGCGGCGCCAGAACGTCAACGAGCGAGTAGAGCAGCAGGCCGGCGAGCAGTGCGGCCACGAGGTTGGCGTGCATCACCAGCAGCAGCGCCCCGCCGGTCAGGGCATAGGACACCGCCGTCACGTTGAGCCAGGTGGCCGGAGCCAGGTGCCGGATCGGCGAAGGCTTGGGGGCGCTGCCGGTTTCGGAGCGGTCGTCTGTTGTCTGGTCGGTATCCAACTGCGGCATATGTCGGCTGGGTGCGGGGCGTTGCGAAATGAAGTATTCGCCCCGATTGTCGATGCCGCGCGTAACAATGGCAAGACAGGATGACGAGACAAGTGATGCGGGCGTGAAACTTTCCTCGCTGGCCTATATTGAAGTTCCTGGGGAGTGCCCCAAGGAGACCGCACGCATGGCCTTTACGCACACCGTCGGCGCGCGCCGGCACGTCTTTGCCGATCTGCACACGCTGCTGGCCAGGGCCAGCCCCGCCCGATCGGGGGATGCGCTGGCCGGGATCGCCGCCGCCAGCGAGGAAGAACGGATGGCGGCACGCATGGCGCTGGCGGACATGCCGCTGGCGCACTGCCTCTCCGAAGCGGTGATTCCCTACGAGGAAGACGAAGTCACCCGCCTGATCGTCGACAGCCACGATGCGCGGGCGTTTGCCGAGCTTGCAAGCCTGACCGTTGGCGCGTTCCGCGACTGGCTGCTGCGGGCCGAGACCGATACGGCCACGCTGGCACGCGTGGCACCCGGGATCACGCCGGAGATGGCGGCGGCCGTCAGCAAGTTGATGCGCAATCAGGACCTGGTGGCCGTGGCGCGCAAGTGCCGGGTGATCACCAGTTTTCGCTGCACGATCGGGCTGCCCGGACGGCTCTCCGTGCGGCTGCAGCCCAACCATCCCACCGACGATGCGCGTGGCATCGCCGCGTCGATCGTCGACGGCCTGCTGTACGGCTGCGGCGATGCCACGATCGGTGTCAATCCGGCAGGCGACAACCTCGGGACCATCGTCACGCTGCTGAAGCTGATCGACGACATTCGCAGCCGATACGAGGTACCGACGCAGTCGTGCGTGCTGACCCACGTCACCAACACGTTGCGCGCAATGGAGCAGGGCGCGCCGGTCGATCTGGTATTCCAGTCGGTGGCGGGCAGCCAGGCGGCCAATGAAGCATTCGGCATCTCGCTGGCGCTGCTCGACGAGGCGCGGCAGGCCGCGCTGTCGCTGCGGCGCGGCACGGTGGGGCACAACGTGATGTACTTCGAGACCGGCCAGGGTAGCGCGCTGTCGGCCAACGCGCATCACGGCGTGGATCAGCAGACCATGGAGGCACGCGCCTACGCCGTGGCACGCAGGTTCGAGCCGCTGCTGGTCAACACCGTGGTCGGATTCATCGGCCCCGAATATCTCTATGACGGCAAGCAGATCATCCGGGCCGGGCTGGAGGACCATTTCTGCGGCAAGCTGCTCGGCGTGCCGATGGGTTGCGATGTCTGCTATACGAATCACGCGGAAGCCGACCAGGACGACATGGACACGCTGCTGACGCTGTTCGGCGTGGCGGGCGTCAACTTCATCATGGGGGTGCCGGGCGCCGACGACATCATGCTGAACTACCAGAGCACGTCGTTCCACGATGCGCTGTATCTGCGCGAGGTACTCGGCCTGCGCCCCGCACCCGAGTTCGAACAGTGGTTGCAGAAGATGGGCATTGCCGATGCCGGCGGGCGGCTGCTCGAACCCGGCGCGCGCCAGGCGCTGCTGACCATGGCGGACACGCTCTGAGCGTCAAGGAGATCGTCATGCCGAACACGCCCGCCGAATCCGATGATCCATGGACACGCCTGCGCCAGTTCACGCGCGCCCGCGTTGCGATCGGCCGCACCGGGCATGCGCAGAAGACCGAAACGATACTTGCGTTCGGCCTGGCCCATGCACAGGCCCGCGATGCGGTGCACCTGCCGCTTGACGCCACCGAACTGGAGTCCGCGCTGCGCGCGGCCGGGCACGAGGTGGTGCAGGTGCATAGCGCTGCTGCGGATCGCGATCAGTATCTTCGCCGGCCGGACCTGGGGCGCCAGCTCGATGCCGACAGCCGTGCGCGAATCGGTCCGACGGCACGTCCATTCGATGTCGTGTTCGTGATTGCCGATGGCTTGTCCGCGCTTGCCGCGCAACGTCATGCGCTGCCGCTGCTGCAGGCCGTGCTGGCGCGCCTGCCCGACTGGCAGGTCGGCCCGATCGTGATCGCACGGCAATCGCGTGTGGCGCTGGGCGATGAAATCGGGGAGCGGCTGGGCGCGCGGCAGGTGGTGATGCTGATCGGCGAGCGCCCGGGGCTCAGCTCGCCCGACAGCCTTGGTGTCTACCTGACCTTCGATCCGCGCGTGGGGCGCACCGATGCCCAGCGCAACTGCATTTCCAACGTGCGGCCGGAGGGATTGTCCTATGCGGAAGCGGCCGGCAGGCTGATGTTCCTGCTGCGCGGCGCGGTGGCGCTCGGCCGGTCCGGGGTAGACCTGAAAGACGACAGCGCCGCCGTTGCGGCGACGCTGTCGGGCCCCTGACGTTGAAGGGGTATCAGGAGTTACATCATGCGGTGTGAATACTTGCCGCTTTCCGCATCGCTCATCAACGCCATGAACTGGTCGCGCTGCATATGCACGAGTTCCATGTGGTCGCCGGCCTCGAACCAGACTTCGGGTTCGTCGAACAGGCTCTCGTCCACATAGGTCTTCATGCCGTATGACATCGCGCACGGCGGGATGGCGCCAAGGTCGCAATCCTTGAACACTTCGCGGATTTCATCCTCGTGCGCGAGCACGAGCTTGCGGCCGGTCTGGTCGCAGATGGATGCCATCTGCAGATGGTGACTCGAAGGAATCACAACCGCCACGTAACCACCTTCGTCCTCCAGCAACAAGGTCTTGGCCAGA
Organism: Cupriavidus sp.; assembly: GCA_019236395.1. GTDB lineage: Bacteria > Pseudomonadota > Gammaproteobacteria > Burkholderiales > Burkholderiaceae > Cupriavidus. The sequence goes on along the minus strand of JAFAJB010000248.1, from coordinate 2,947 downwards.
CGGTTTCCCGGTACATGGGCAGCCTGCGCAGTGGCCATGCTGCTGAGGCTGTAGGGGTGACGAATAATGTCGAACTGGCTGTTCATTCGGCTGAGCCGGCCAGCCAGGGTGCCTGCCATTGCCATGATTGCCTTCCTTCCTACGCGCCCACGCGCAGTTTAGTCCTGAGTGTTCTCACTATAGCCACTGGCAGCGCGCACGTGAGGCCAGATCGCCTGCAGCTCGGTCTTCAGGAAAGTCAGCAGGTAGCGCGTGGCCATGGTCTGGTAGCGGTTGGGCATCGTCAGCATGTACAGCTTGCTGCCGAATGCACTGATGCGGTAATCGTCCAGCAGCGATGCCAGCGTGCCGCCCGCCAGTTCCGTGCCGACTGCATAGTAGGGAAAGATGCCGACGCCCAGGCCGCTGACCACGGCGTCCTTGAGAAACGCGAAGTTCTCGGAACTCAATGTCGGTTCCAGCACGACCTGTTCGCGCTCGACGGCGCCGTGCCGTGTCCCCGATACCTTGAGTTTCTGCCCGATCGGCGACGCGCAAACGATCGCATGCGTGGTCAACTCGGCCAGTGCCGCAGGCCGCGAGCGGCCGGCCAGGTACGACGGTGCGGCGCAAATGACCCAGTCGACAACGCCAATCTCGGTGGCAACGACCGAATCGGGCGGCGTGGAAATGATGCGCAGCGCCACTTCCACATCCTCGGAGACGAGGTTGTGGATGCGGTTGTCGAATACGACGTCGAGCGTGATATCGGGGTAGCGCTGCTTGAACTGCACCAGCAGCGGCGAGATCATCGTGTAGCCCAGGCCGGTGGGTACCGACAGCCGCACATGGCCCTGCAGGCTCTTGCCCATGCTGCTGATCAGTGCGTTGGCCGCGGCCACTTCGCCAAGGATGTTCTTGCCGTGCTCATAGAGCCCGGCACCTACGGGCGTGGGTTCCACATGCCGCGTGGTCCGGCGCAGCAACTGGACCCCGAGTTCCTCTTCCAGCGCCTTGAGGTGGTAGCTGACGTTGGCGCGCGTCATCTTGAGCTTGCGCGCAGCGGCGCTGAGGTTGCCGGCGTCGACGATATCGACGAACAGGCGCAGGGCGTTGAGATCCATGGCGGCGGGGCAGCGTGGCGGCGAGGGGGCGAGCGCAAACAAAAAGGGGCCCGAAGGCCCCTCAGTTTGCCACGAGTGCGGCCGACGGCCGGTCAGTGCTCGTGGTGCAGGTACCTGGCCTGGCGCGGCAGACGCAGGCTGACCAGGAAGGCCACCACCATCATCGCCGTGACGTACCAGTAGAACACCGTCTCGTGCCCGATCGACTTCAGGCCCAGCGCAACGTACTCGGCCGAGCCGCCGAACGCGGCGTTGGCAATCGCGTATGCCAGGCCGACGCCGAGCGCGCGCACTTCGGGCGGGAACATTTCGGCCTTCACGATGCCGCTGATCGACGTGTAGAAGCTCACGATCGCCAGCGCCACGCAGATCAGCACGAGCGCCATCTCGGGGCTGCTGACGGTCTTGAGCGCCGTCAGGATAGGCACCGTGGCCAGCGCGCCGAGCGCGCCGAACAGCAGCATGTTGTTGCGGCGCCCAATGCGGTCGGACAGCGCGCCAAACAGCGGCTGCATGCACATGTACAGGAACAGGCAGCCCGTCATCACGTAGCTGGCGGTCTTGATCGGCATGCCGGCCGTGTTGACCAGGTACTTCTGCATGTACGTGGTGAACGTGTAGAAGATCAGCGAGCCGCCGGCCGTGTAGCCCAGCACCGTGAAGAATGCGGCCTTGTGATGGCGGAAGATTTCTCCCACGGTGCCTGCGCCCTCGCGGTTGCGCGATTGCGCCGTGGTGGTTTCATGCAAGGTGCGGCGCAGCAGCAGGGCCACCACGGCAGTCACGGCGCCAACCACGAACGGGATGCGCCAGCCCCAGGCCTTGAGTTCGGCCTCGGTCAGCAACTGCTCCAGGACCACCACGACCAGCACGGCCAGCAACTGGCCACCGATCAGCGTTACGTACTGGAACGACGAGAAGAAACCGCGCCGGCCCTTGAGTGCGACTTCGCTCATGTAGGTGGCGGTGGTGCCGTACTCGCCGCCGACAGACAGGCCCTGCAGCAGTCGCGCCACAAGCAGCAGCGCCGGCGCCCAGTTGCCGATGGCGGCGTACGTCGGCAGGCAGGCGATCATCAGCGAGCCGAAGCACATCATCGTGACCGAGATCACCATCGAGTGCTTGCGGCCCGCGCGGTCGGCGAGGCGTCCGAACAGCCAGCCGCCGATCGGCCGCATCAGGAATCCGGCCGCAAACACGCCGGCCGTGTTCAGGAGCTGCGCGGTGGGGTCGGCCTTCGGGAAGAACGACGACGCGAAGTAGATCGCGCTGAACGCGTAGACGTAGAAGTCGAACCATTCCACAAGGTTGCCCGACGATGCGGCAACGATTGCGAAGATGCGTTTCCTGACTTCTTCTGGGGAGGGTGCCGTACCGGTGGTGGCGGGGGAGGCGGTGTCTGTCATAGGACCTTCTGATTCTTGGCGGCGGGGCGTGGCCGCTGGATGGGGGCGGGCACGATGGACGGCGGGGCCCAACCGGACTCCCCGGGTGGGACGCTGCACACCGGGGCCCGTGTGCCCGATTAGCGTAACTCGGAAAACAACGACTGCACAGATGCTGTGCGGCAATGGCTGGCACTGGTGCCTGGAGGGGCCTTGTCTGTGCGCGGTTCGCGGAACATTGTCCCTTCCAGTGGATTGTGTTTTCAGTGCTGCCGGCCCCGCGCAGCGCGTGGAATACGGGCAGGCATCGGTCCCGCCATCCGTGCAGCTTGCGCTGGACTGCGGGCTGCGCAATCATGCTTGCCGGATTGTGCGCCCAGTCCCTTTCAAACGCCTTGTCAAACGCTGCCAATGTCCGCTTTGCGATATCCGCCGATTCTGCTGTTGCAGTTGCTGCTT
>JAFAJB010000238.1 GCA_019236395.1 Cupriavidus sp. | reverse complement strand
CGGCGAGCGTGTGGCGGAAACCCTGCGCCACGCCATTGCTGCGTTCCGATACACGTGCCGGGGGCATGCGTTCTCAGTCGGCGCCAGCGTCGGGCTGGTCAAGCTGGACGAGCGGACAGGCAAGCTTGAGGACGCGCTTGCCGCTGCCGATGTGGCCTGTTATCGGGCCAAACGGGCGGGACGCAATCGCGTGGAGATCAACTAGCCAGCGCGTCAGGGCTGCGACTGCGTGGAAGTCTCCGTTGGCGAGTGCACCAGTGGATCACGGAAGCCGGTATCGGCCGGTTTGGACTCGGACGAGGAGTTTGCGGCGGACCCTTGCGACCGCTTTACGGTCTTGAAGGCCCAGTAGCCTGCACCGGCCAGCGCGCCAACTTTCGACAGCTTCCACGCGATACGGCCGATCGGCGTGCGCCGCAGCAACGGCAGCGCCAGCGTGATCGCCGTGCTGACCATCGGATACTCGCGCGTCAGGCCCATCAGCTTGAGCCAGCCCGGCGCTTGCGTCAGGCGCGGCAGCCAGGTGCTCATGCTGGTCATGCGGCGAGCGCCGCCCTTGACGTGCTGGAGGGCCTGCGCTGCGTCATAGCGCTCCAGTGCTGCCCGCGTGATCAGCAGTTCCTTGCGGATTGCCAGCGGCAGTCGAACTTCCTTGGAGAAACGCACCGGGCGCGCATGTTCATGGCGCTGGCCCTGGTTGGTCGATTCAGCTTCGGGCGTGGTCATCGGCGCAGCATCTCCCTGTCTTTGTCGAGCTCGGCCAGCGTGGCTTCGAACAGCGGCGGTGCGCGACGGACCATACGGCGTGCCAGCAACAGGCAGATCGCGGCGCAAACCAGGTAGACCAGGATGATGACGCCGATGGCCTGCCAGCGGTAGGTTTCCCAGAACACGATGGCCACCAGCAGCGTGAACGTCATCAGCGCCATGCTGAAGAAGACCAGTCCGACACACGCGATCAACGCAACCTTCATCAGCCGGCCGCGTTCCTCGGCCAGTTCGACGCTGGCCAGTTCCAGGCGTGTCTGGAACATCGACACCACCGAACTGGCGAGGTTGCGAAGGGACTCCAGGAACTTGGGGGAAGGGGATTCGCTCATGCGGCTCCGGCGGAGAGTCGATGCGCCGGTAGCGGCGGCATCTGCAACAGAAAGGCCCGGGCACGGCTCTTGGCGCCGCGGTCCGGTCCAGTCACAACGCTTCAGGGCGTCCGGCGCAGATGCGCGGCCAGGACGCCTTGCTGCAATGAGTGCTTACTTGCGGTTCAGCAGCAGACCAATCAGCAGGCCCACGCCGGCTGCCACGCCCACGGCGCGCCAGGGGTGGTCATGCACGTAATCGTCGGTAGCGCGCGCGGCGGCCTTGCTCTTCGTGACTACGGCGTCCTGCAGATCCTGGGCCTTTTCCTTGGCTTGCTTCAGCAGGCCCATGCCACGCTCGCGCAGTTCGGCAGCTTTTTCGCCGGTGGTCGATGCCGCTTGCTTAAGCAGTTCTTCGGCGTCGGACAGAACGGTCTTGACATCGCTCATTAGTTTCTCCTGTTTGCGGGCGGTTGTTGGTTCAAGTGATGACATTTTGCCTTGCCAACTCCGGCTTGTGGCGTTTCTTGTCGTCTAAGTAGCATATGTGGCGGCGTGCCATCGTTTCAAGCTTCGCGCCGCATATCCACACAGATGTCACTTGTCACTTGTCGCGCTGTCGGCCACGGCCTGCCCGGGCATGGAACCAAAAGCGATCTCGCCAAAGTCTTTATGACTTCGAGTGATTTTGTAGTGACTTTATATTCGTTTGGGTTGGAAGGCAATCCAACTAAGCTGAGTCCCCTGTTTTGACCAGTTGTTCCCTTCGTTTAATTTCAGCTTCTCAGGAGACCCCCGATGGCACTGCGTCTTGGCGATATCGCACCGGATTTTGAACAGGAATCGAGCGAAGGCCGTATCCGCTTCCATGATTGGCTCGGCGATGGCTGGGGCGTCCTGTTTTCGCATCCGGCCGACTACACACCGGTGTGCACGACCGAACTGGGCCTGACTGCCCGGCTGAAGGAAGAATTCACCCGGCGCAATGTCAAGGCGATTGCGCTGTCGGTGGACAGCGTGGAGTCCCACAAGGGCTGGATTCAGGATATCAACGAGACCCAGTCGACGACGGTGAACTTTCCGATCCTGGCAGATGGCGATCGAAAGGTGTCCGAGCTGTACGACATGATTCACCCGAACGCCAACGAGACGCTGACAGTCCGTTCGCTGTTCGTGATCGACCCGAAGAAGAAGGTCCGTCTGACCATTACCTATCCGGCCAGCACCGGCCGGAACTTCAACGAGATCCTGCGCGTCATCGATTCGCTGCAACTGACCGACAACCACAGCGTGGCCACGCCGGGCAACTGGCAGGACGGCGATGACGTGGTCATCGTGCCGTCGCTGAAGGATGAAAACGTGATTCGCCAGAAATTCCCGAAGGGTTACAAGGCTGTGCGCCCGTACCTGCGCCTGACGCCGCAGCCCAACAAGTGAGAAAAAAACCGGGCCGCGGGATTGCCCCGGGGCCCGGTTCAGTACCACTGATCCTTCGATCGATGTCGTAAAACGGCGGGCTCGCCCGTCGTCTCCTTGGTAGTGTGCTTGCGCCCGGCTTGTTGACTCAAGACCGGGCTTTTTTCAGTCTTTCCGGCTTCAGAAGAATGCCTGGATGCCCGTTTGGGCGCGGCCCAGGATCAGGGCGTGGATGTCATGGGTGCCTTCGTAGGTGTTGACCACCTCGAGGTTGACCACATGGCGGATCACGCCGAATTCGTCGGAGATGCCATTGCCGCCCAGCATGTCGCGTGCCACGCGGGCGATGTCGAGCGACTTGCCGCACGAGTTACGCTTCATGATCGACGTGATTTCCACCGCGGCGGTGCCTTCGTCCTTCATGCGGCCCAGGCGCAGGCAGCCTTGCAGGCCCAGCGTGATTTCGGTCTGCATGTCGGCCAGCTTCTTCTGCACCAGCTGCGTGGCCGCCAGCGGGCGGCCGAACTGCTTGCGGTCCAGCGTGTACTGACGCGCGGCGTGCCAGCAGAACTCTGCGGCGCCGAGCGCACCCCAGGCGATGCCGTAACGGGCCGAGTTCAGGCAGGTGAACGGACCCTTCAGGCCGCTGACGCCCGGCATGATGTTCTCTTCCGGCACGAACACCTGGTCGAGCACGATTTCACCAGTGATCGAGGTGCGCAGGCCTACCTTGCCATGGATGGCCGGTGCCGACAGGCCCTTCCAGCCCTTTTCCAGGATGAAGCCGCGGATGGCTTCCTTGCCGTCCTCGCCCATCAGCTTGGCCCACACCACGAAGACGTCGGCGATCGGCGAGTTCGTGATCCACATCTTGGCGCCGGTCAGCTCATAGCCGCCGCTGACCTTCTTTGCGCGCGTCACCATTGAACCCGGGTCCGAGCCGTGGTTCGGTTCGGTCAGGCCGAAGCAGCCAATCCACTCGCCGGTGGCCAGCTTGGGCAGGTACTTCTGCTTCTGGGCTTCGCTGCCGAATTCGTAGATCGGGACCATCACCAGCGACGACTGCACGCTCATCATCGAGCGGTAGCCCGAGTCCACACGCTCGACTTCGCGAGCGATCAGGCCGTAGCTGACGTAGTTCAGTCCGGGGCCGCCGTATTGCTCGGGGATGGTGGGGCCGAGCAGGCCCAGTTCGCCCATCTCGCGGAAGATCTCCACATCGGTCTTCTCGTTGCGGAACGACTGCAGCACGCGCGGCATCAGCTTGTCCTGGCAGTAAGCCGCGGCAGCGTCGCGCACCATGCGCTCGTCGGACGTCAGTTGCTGGTCCAGCAGCAGCGGGTCAGCCCAGTGGAATTCGGCGTTGGCAGCCATGGAGGTCTCCTTCTTTAGTGGGGCGATGAAGGCTCGCAGCCTTCACACAATCCGGAAAAACAACATGAATCGGGGGATCGGGCGGAATTTCTTTGGTTCCGCATTGCGGAACCTTGTTCCGATGAGCTAGTATAGCTGAACCGATCTGCGCTGCAACAGGGGAATTCTCGGGCCCCGGAGATTTGCGTTCGGCAATCGACCAACCCCATCTGGAGTCTCGCCTTGGCCACATCCACCATTTCCGTCGCGCCAGTCGCCGAACCGGCCCAGCGCGAGCGCGAAAGCGACCCGAACTTCGTCACCGCGCTGGCGCGCGGGCTGGAACTGCTGCGTTGCTTCCGCACCGGCGAGGCCATGCTCGGTAACCAGGATTTCGTGCGCCGTACCGGTTTCCCGAAAGCCACGGTGAGCCGGCTGGCCGGCACGCTGGTACAGCTTGGCTACCTGCGCTATGACGACAGCCTGGGCAAGTATGCGCTCGATGCAGGCGTGCTGGCGCTTGGGTTTTCCTACCTGTCTGCCTCCGACGTGGTGGCGCTGGCCCGCCCGCACATGCTTGCATTCGCGCAGCAGCATGGCGTGTCGGTGTCGCTCGGCAAACGTGAGCGTCTGGAAGTCATCTACCTGGATTCGATCCGTAACGATGCCGGCGCGATGCTGGGTCTGGGCGTGGGATCACGCCTGTCACTGGTATCGAGTTCGATGGGTCGCGCCTATCTGGCGGCGCTGCCGCACGCAAGGCGGGAAAAGGTGCTGGCCGAATTCGCGCAGGCGTTCCCCGAGCAGTGGAAATTGCAGGAAGTGCCAATGCGCGCGGCGCTGGCGGCTGCCGAGCGGGATGGATATGCGGCGTCGTTCCGTGATTGGCATCCGGCCATTCACGCGTGCGCGGTGGCCTACAGGCCGGTGGGGGAGAAGGATCTGCACATGCTGAGTTGCAGTGCATCGTATGGCGCGGTCAGTGAAGACGTGTTTCGCGAGAAGCTGGCGCCTGCATTGCAGGCGCTGGGCGCAAGGTTGTCGGACCCGACCGGGCGGTAAGTCTGAGCACCTTGGTCATGCGCACCCCTCTCCCGCGTCGCGGGAGAGGGGTGCAAACAGGCGGTATTACAGGTCCGTCCGCAATTTCCACAGTTCCGGGAACAGCACCACGTCGAGCATCTTGCGCAGGTAGCTGACGCCTTCTGTGCCGCCGGTGCCGCGCTTGAAGCCGATCACGCGCTCCACCGTCGTCACATGGCGGAAGCGCCATTGGCGGAAGGCATCTTCCAGGTCGACGAACTTCTCGCCGAGCTCGTAGAGCTCCCAGTGCGCCGACGGGTTGCGATAGACCTCGAGCCAGGCGGCCTCGACCGACGCGTTGTACTGCGTCGGCTGGGTCCAGTCGCGTTCCACCACTTCGGCGTCGATCTTGAACCCGCGCCGCGCCATCAGGCGGATGGCCTCGTCATACATTGACGGCGTCTCCAGCGCATCCTGCACGAGCTTAAGATGCTCGGGCCGGTGCGCATGCGGGCGCAGCATCGCCGTGTTCTTGTTGCCGAGGATGAACTCGATCTCGCGATACTGGTACGACTGGAAGCCCGACGACGCGCCCAGGTACGGGCGCATGGCCGAGTACTCGGGCGGCGTCATCGTCGCCAGCACGTTCCACGCCTGCACGAGCTGGTCCATGATGCGCGAGACGCGCGCCAGCATCTTGAAGGCCGGCTGGAGCTGGTCATGCTTCACGCCATCGCGCGCCGCACGCAATTCATGCAGCATCAGCTTCATCCACAGCTCGGTGGTCTGGTGCTGGACGATGAACAGCATCTCGTTGTGATCGGGCGACAGCGGATGCTGGGCGCTCAGGATCTGGTCCAGGCCCAGGTAGTCGCCATAGCTCATGTCGCGCGCGAAATCCATCTGCGCGCCGTGCCAGCTCTCTCCGTCTTTCGGGCCGGCCCCGTGCCCCATCGGGCATCCCTTGAATTCGCTCATGATCGACTCCGCTCAGGTCACCGCCGTCCGCACGGCAAAGCGCGCGTCGCGATAGGCGCCGCTGTCGAGGACCTCGCGCATGATTTCGACGGCGTCCCACACTTCAGTAAAGCTCGTGTAGAGCGGCGTGAAGCCGAAGCGGGCGATGCCCGGTTCGCGATAGTCGCCGATCACACCACGTTCGATCAGCGCGGCCACCAGTGCGTAGCCATCGGGATGCGCAAAGCTGACCTGGCTGCCGCGCTTCGTATGGTCGCGCGGCGTGACCAGCGTCAGCGGATGCGCGGCGCAGCGGGCCTCGACCAGTTCGATGAACAGGTCGGTCAGCTTCAGCGACTTGGCGCGCAGCGCGGTCATGCTGGTCTGCGCGAAGATGTCCAGGCCGCACTCGACCATGGCCAGCGACGTCATCGGTTGCGTGCCGCACAGAAAGCGGGCGATGCCTTGGGCCGGTTTGTACTGCGGAGACATCGCGAACGGTGCGCCATGGCCCCACCAGCCCGACAGCGGCTGCCAGAACTGGTCACGCAGCGCCGGTGCCACCCAGACGAAGGCCGGCGAACCCGGACCGCCGTTCAGGTACTTGTACGTGCAGCCGATCGCGTAGTCGGCTTTCGCCGCATTCAACGCGACAGGCACGGCGCCGGCCGAGTGGGCCAGATCCCACACGGTCAGCACGCCGCGTGCATGGGCCAGCTCGGTCAGGCCGGCCATGTCGAGCATCTCGCCGGTCTTGTAGTTGACGTGCGTGAGCATCAGCACGGCGGTGTCGGCGCCCACGGCGGCGTCGATCTCGTCCGGGCTGTTGACCAGACGGACTTCGTAGCCCTGCTGCAGCAGATCGGCCAGACCCTGGGCGATATAGAGGTCGGTCGGGAAGTTGCTGGCCTCGGACACGATCACGCGCCGTGCCGGGTCGCGTTGCTGCTGCACGCGCAGCGCGGCGGCCAGTACCTTGAACAGGTTGATCGACGTCGTGTCGGTCACCACCACTTCGTCATTGCCGGCGCCGATCAGCGGGGCCAGCAGATTGCCCAGGCGGCGCGGCAGGTCGAACCAGCCGGCGGTGTTCCAGCTACGGATCAGGCCATTGCCCCATTCCTCGCTCACCACCTGCGCGGCGCGTGCGGCGGCCGCGCGCGGGCGGGCGCCGAGCGAGTTGCCATCGAGGTAGATCACGCCTTCGGGCAGGGCGAATTGTTCGCGCAGGGCGCGGAGCGGGTCATCCCGGTCCAGCGCCTGACAGTGTTCACGGGTCAGCGTTGTCATGCGTACTTCTTCCGTTTGTTAAGCGGGTTAGGCTGGTTAGGCGGGTTAAGCGGTTTGTGTGAGTCAGGGAAGCTCGCGCAGCACGGCGCGCACCGGGCTCGCGTCGAGCGTGGCCAGGCGCAGCGGCAGCGCGATCAGTTCGTAGTCACCGGCGGGTACTTCGTCGAGCACGATGCCCTCGAGGATGGCGAGCCGGTGGTCGCGCACGGCGTGGTGCGCATCCATCGTCTTCGATGTTTCGGGGTCGAGCGATGGCGTATCGATGCCGATCAGCCTGACGCTATGGCGCGCCAGCAGGGCGATCGTTTCGGCGGCGACGGCACAGAATGCCGAGTCCCACGCACCTTGCGGCGCCCGTGCATAGGTGCGCAGCAGCACGCGTGGCGGCGTGCCGGCCAGTGCGTGCTCGATGTGATGCGGCTCCACGCGTGGCGCGGCGCCAATGCAATGGATCACGCGGCAAGGGCCCAGATAGGCGTCCAGCGGTACCGCGCCGATCGGTGCGCCGTCCGCTGCGTAATGCAGCGGCGCATCGGCATGGGCGCCGGTGTGTGGCGACATCGTGATGCGGCCGACGTTGACCGGGCACTGTTCGTTCAGTTGCCAGGCCGGGTCATGCTGGAACGGCGTGTCGCCAGGCCAGACCGGTGTGGCTGGCGAGACGGGCGGCGTGATATCCCAGATACGGCGGCCGTCGAGAGTAAAGGGGGCGTGGGGCATGGTGTCTCGGATCTGCGTGTTCTTGTCGACGCGGTGCGTGTGGGGATCATAGACAAACTCCCCGAAAAAAGCCTTGCGAAATGGGCCGTCGATCCTGCCTTCTTTCGCATAAAATTGTTCCATTACGATAGATTTGCGTGGATTCTGCGAAATGACCCTTGATCCGATTGATTTGCGCATTCTGACCTGCCTGCAGGAGAACGGCCGCATCAGCAACCAGGACCTGGCGGACCGGGTGGCGCTGTCACCGTCGGCCTGCCTGCGGCGGGTGCGGTTGCTGGAAGAAAGTGGCGTGATCGGCGGCTATCGGGCGTGGTTCGACGCCGAACAGCTTGGGCTGGAGATCGAGGCGATCGTGCAGGTGTCGATGCGGCACGATGTCGAGGGCTGGCACGACACGTTCAACGCGGTCGTGCAGACGTGGCCGGAAGTGCTCACGGCCTATGTGATTACGGGGGACAGCAACTACATCCTGCGCGTTCAGGCGCGCAATCTGAAGCACTATTCGGACTTCATCGTGAACCGGCTCTACCGCACGCCGGGTGTCATGGATATCCGCTCGAACATCGTCCTGCAGCGGATCAAGACCGACGGATCGCCACTGGCGATCGTGAAGGAAGCCGGCTCAGCGGCCGGGGGCTAGCGGTCCAGCGGCGTGAGTGTGGAGAACTGGGCGCCCTGGAATACGAGCGGCTGTCCGCCGTTATCGAATATCCCGCAACGCTCCACTTCGCCGACGAAGATCACATGGTCGCCTTCGTCATAGCGGCTGCGGTTGTGGCACTCGAACCAGGCCAGTGCATTGGCCAGGATTGGCAGTCCTGTCTCGGACAGGCGATAGTCCACGCCCGCGAACCGGTCGCCCTTGAGCGTGGCAAAGCGCTGGCACAGGTCAAGCTGCGACGCCGCCAGCACGTTGATGATGTAGTGCGATCCGTCGCGGAACATCGGCAGGCTGTTGGCGCGATTGGCCATGCTCCAGAGCACGAGGGGCGGGTCCAGTGAAACCGAGTTGAACGAACTGGCCGTGATGCCGACGAAAGGCGCGCCATTGGCATACGGATGGTCCGCCGCACGCGTCGTGATCACGGTCACGCCGGTGGCGAACTGCGACAGCGCCCGCTTGAAATGCTGGCTGTCAAAATCGGGGGCGGCGGCCTTGCGGCCCACGAGGGGGGCTTCGGCCTCAGGCATGCCCATGTCTCGGGCTCCACACAAATCCATGATCTTCATATCGGGATGGCCGGCGAGCATTCAACACGCACAACCTAATCCGCAGGGGCGTCAATATCGGTGGCCTGCCGCACAAAGCCCGGCAAAGCGCGAATGCCCCGATTGTAGCGGAGTCCGGACAAGGGGCTGTGTGTGGTGTTGGGGGCGTTTCCTCTGGGCATTGGATCTGGTCGGCGATCTTTCGCTGTGGACGGTGAGCTCTGAGGGGCTACTTTTCTGGGTTGTCTTCTTCGTCGAAATCGTCTTCGCGCAAGCCAGTGTAGGGGGCATGCCATTTATTTTTCTTGTAATACAAGACGGTAAAAGTACCTTCGGACCAGTCCAGAAGTGAAATACCGTTGGGTTGCAGCATCCACGCGGCCTCGAAGCCATCATCAAACTCTACACGCCCCAGCGCATAGCATGGGGAATATCCATCACCTACCATGCTCGACGACGGCACAGGATAAGCATGATTGAAGTAATTACGTATCTGGTTTATTTTTGGTCTGAATTTTTTGCAAGATTCTTCTGCCTTGTCCCTTGCACTGAGCCCTGTTTCGATAATCGTGATCGATCTGACACTTCTGGCGTGAACTTGCGTGCAAAGAGTTAGCAGTGCAGCCAAAAGTAGAGCCCCTGGCAGGTGCTGAATAGTGTGTCTCATTTTCATTTTCCGGTGCTTGTATCTGTTTCATCTTTTTGGGCGGCGCCTAGCTTCCGAAGGCGTTGGCGGTATATATTGTCTTCGTCGTAGAGGTCAAAATCGTCGTCGTACATGTCGGTATAGGGATCAAACCATTTTCTTTTCTTGTAGAATAATGTGACTTGGCCGCCGATAGACCAGTCTATGTAAGAAGTTCCGCCTGAGTAGATGATCCATTTGCCGTCAAAGCCATCATCGAATTGCACGCGCCCCGTTGCGTAGCACGGAGAGTATCTGGGTTTTAAGGCATACACACCTGGTACGGGATACGCATGACTGAAATAATCGCGGATCTGCTCCACGCTTGGTCTGAATGGCTTGCAATATTCTCTATCCGAACTTTTTGTGCTCGCCCCAATTTTCTCTATCGTGACTGATTTGACACCTCTGGCTTGAGCGTCGCTACTCTGAACGAGAAGATAGCTGGCAAGTAATACTGGAAGCGTATATCTGATGGTGCGCATCATTTCCATTTTGCAGTACTTGCTTCGGTTTCGTTTTTTCTGCCGATTTCTGGGTGTCTGAAAATTTCGTTGATCGAGATTTCCCATCTTTCCTTCAATGTCGAATGAAGGTCCAGATTGCTGGATAAAATCCCGATGAGCCACTTCAGAGATGAATTTTGTCTTTCCGTTACTACGTCATAAACCGGCTCCGGTTTTCCATCGACGTTCCTGTGAAATCCAACTAATTCGATTCCAATGGAATCTGAGTTATTTGGGTATCTATCTGGCCACGCCTTAAGATGCTCACGCGCTGTTACCTTCCGTTTGTCCTTGTTGGTGCGCTCCTGTTGCTGAATCAGCTTGAATTCGGCAGGAGGACATGTTTTCTCGATGTAGCAGCGTGACTGAATCTGGCCGACGTGATTCGTTTTCTTGTTCAAAGATGCCGTCTGATAAATCGTGCCGTCTTTATCGATCAGAAAATGCGCACCGTTTGCGCCTTTCGCGCGGTAGCCTGCAAGCGTACCTTGCGCGCTTTGCCCACCGGTCTGATGCACCACAATCCCGACTACGCTGTTCATATCACCACGCTCGAGATTCGGAAACAACTT
>JAFAJB010000150.1 GCA_019236395.1 Cupriavidus sp. | reverse complement strand
TCGCCAATCGTGGCACTGAAGGAAGTCATTCCCAGCGTGGAAGGCTCCGCGGCGCCGGGGTCATACAGCGAGGCGGCGCGGGTGGCCATGCCAGCGGTGGTCAATATCTTCACCAGCAAGAACGGCTCCAAGCGGTCGCCCAATAATCCGCAGGCCGAGGATCCGTGGTTCCGGTTCTTCTTTGGCGATCGGCTGCCGGAACGCCAGGAACCGGTGTCGAGCCTGGGGTCGGGCGTGATCGTCAGCGCCGAGGGTTACATTCTAACCAACCATCACGTGGTGGACGGCGCCGACGAAATCGAAGTAGCGCTGACCGACGGCCGCAAGGCCAATGCCAAGGTGGTGGGTTCCGATCCGGAAACCGACTTGGCCGTGCTGAAGATCACGCTCAAGGAATTGCCGGCGATTACGCTGGGCCGCATCGAAAATGTGAAGGTTGGCGACGTGGTGCTGGCCATCGGCAACCCGTTCGGCGTGGGCCAGACCGTGACGATGGGTATCGTCTCGGCGCTCGGCCGGAGCCATCTGGGCATCAACACGTTCGAGAACTTCATTCAGACCGATGCTGCGATCAACCCCGGTAACTCGGGCGGTGCGCTGGTCGACGCACAAGGAAATCTGCTGGGTATCAACACGGCGATCTATTCGCGATCAGGCGGCTCGCTCGGTATCGGCTTTGCGATCCCGGTGTCGACCGCCAAGCAAGTGATGGAATCGATCATTTCCACTGGCAGCGTGACGCGCGGCTGGATTGGCGTGGAGCCGCAGGACCTGACTCCCGAAATTGCCGAGTCTTTCGGACTCGAGGCAAAGGAAGGCGCACTGATCGCCGCAGTGGTGCAAGGCGGGCCGGCTGACAAGGCCGGGGTGCGACCTGGCGATGTGCTGGTATCGGTCGACAATCAGTCGATATCGGATACCACCGCGCTGCTCAATGCGATTGCCCAGTTGAAGCCAGGCGCCGAGGCAAAGATGAAGGTCATTCGGCGCGGCAAACCGGCGGAAATCACCGTCACGATTGGCAAACGGCCACCGCCGCCGCGCAGGGCGATGCCGCTGGATGAGGAAGAGTAAGTCGGACGACTCGCTAGCGGCAGGTGAATAGCGGCGTCGAAGCAAAGAACCCCGTCAGTGATGGCGGGGTTTTCTTTTTTGTAGTGTCGGGGGCTGCCGGTTGATGGTGGATACGGGCAGCACACCCGCGCTTTCCATCCGTGACGCGTCGGCTGATACGAGCCGCGGCTGAGCCACACAACACTCTGAGGTGCAAGCAAGCGCTTCGTTCGTCAGTTGTGAGGCTGGGATTGGAACAGCGCGCCCAGCTCTCAAACTCCAAAGCATCTCGACGTGCAAAGGTAGTGCCGAAAACACCCGTGGCTCTGCCCTTGGTCGCGTCCATCCATTGCAGACCGGCCGTCGCAAAACGTCGCCTTAGCCGTCGCACAAAACAAAACGCCGACATCCTTTCGGATGCCGGCGTTCTGAAGCCAATCTGAAGCGGGCTTACACCCGCGTCAAATTAGAACTTGTGGCGCAGGCCAACCATGGCGGCGAACTGGTTGTACGAACCCAGCGTCGTGCCGAAGCCGGAGCTACCGATGCTGTTCGGGCTAGCCGACGACGTGCCCAGGGTCGAACCGGACTTGTTCTTCGTGTAGGCCATGTTGAAGTAGGCGTCCGTACGCTTCGAGAAAGCGTAGTCCGTCGACACAACAAATTCCCACGGATCGGAACCGGTGTTGCGGAAGTCTTGGTAGTAAGCTGCGCCCGTCAGCGACAGAGCCGGGGTCAGCTGGTAACCCATACCCAGCCAGTACAGGTTCGACACGTTCACGTTAGCCTGCGGGAGCGCTTGGCCGGCCAGCGTTGCACCCGGCAGCACTGCGCCACCCAGGGCGTGAGCGTAACGGTAGCCAGCGAACACCTTGGCCGGGCCGAAGGCGTACGTACCAGCAACCGACGCGCGGCGGATCTTGGCGCTGTCGTTTGCCAGCGTACCGACGTTGGTTTCGTCATAGATCGCGCCAACCGAGAACGGGCCACCGGTGTACGACAGGCTCGCGCTCATTTCGCGGCCCAGGTGGTAGTTGCCCGGGACTTCGCCAGCGCCGCCAGCGCCGGTGTTTTGACCGAAGCTATACAGCAGGGCGCCGGTCAGGCCGCCGTACGTACCGATGTACTTCAGCGAGTTGTCAGCGCGTTGTTGGAATTCCGGAGCCTGAGCCGTGATCGAGTAGTTCGATGCGATGGCCATCGGGTCGTAGTTCAGACCGAAGTCATAGAACGGGGTCTGATGACGGCCCAGGGTCAGCTGGCCGTACTGGCTCGACAGACCCACGAAGGCTTGACGGCCGAACAGACGGCTGCTTTGGCCCGACGTACCGGTGTCAACGCTGAAACCGCTTTCCAGCACGAAGACGCCCTTCAGGCCACCGCCCAGGTCTTCCACGCCACGCAGGCCCCAACGGCTGCCCGACATGCCGCCCGAGTTCAGGCGCACGACGTCGTGGCTGGACGAGCTCGGCTGGGCGTGGTTAGAGTACTCGACGCCAGCGTCGATCACACCGTACAGGGTCACGCTCGACTGGGCATAGGCGCCACCGGCGGCCAGAGCGGCCACGGCAGCAGCAAACAGTTTCATCTTCATATCGACACTTTCCTTGTCAACTGATTGGGAAATCTTGGTTGCCCAAGTTTTTGGGCGACGCATTCACGTTCACGTCTGGATCGTATTATGTGTCACCCCCCTTGCACGTCAGAAGTCTTTTTCGCCGTAAACGCGGTTTACCGACGCATCTTGTTGTGACGATGCAACAGCAATTGGGGAGTTTTTCACCAAAATGGTGCAAAAATGCATCATTCAGTCTCAATACTCGCAGGCCGTTAACTACGGCCTGGATGCTCAGTCTGCCTGGGTTTCACCCTCCGCAGGTGCATCAAGAGACTGTTTCGAGACAAAGCGCGCCATCAGCAGGCCGAGCTCGTATAGCGCGATCAGCGGCACGGCCAGCAACAGCTGCGACATCACATCCGGCGGCGTGACGACGGCGGCGATGATAAACGCGCCAACGATCACATACGGGCGAATCTGCTTGAGTTTCTCGAGCTCGACCACGCCGAACTTCACCAGCACGATGACCACCACCGGCACCTCGAACGTGATGCCGAACGCGAGGAACATCGTCATCGCGAAACTGAGGTATTTGTCGATGTCCGTCGACATATCCGCACCGAGCGGCGCGTTGTAGTGCGCCATGAAGTGGAACACGGTCGGGAACACCAGGAAGTACGCGAAGGCCACGCCGCACAGGAACAGCACGTAGCTGCTGGATACCAGCGGCACGATCAGCTTCTTCTCATGCTGATAGAGACCCGGCGCCACGAACTGCCAGATCTGATAGAGCACCCAGGGCAGCGCAATCAGGAACGCCACCAGCATGGTCACCTTCATCGGCACGAAGAACGACCCGGTCACGTCCGTGACGATCATGCGCCCGCCTTTGGGCAGCGAATGCATCAGCGGCGCCGCGAACAGGTTGAAGATCTGCGGCGCCCAATAAACCATGGCCAGGAAGACGATGATCACCCCCGCCACCGCCTTGACCAGCCGCTCGCGCAGTTCGATCAGGTGGGAGATAAAGGTTTCCTGCTGGGATTCGTCGTTGGGATCTGTGGAGCCCGCCATGCTTACTCGAAGAAGGAACGGTTGCGGCCGCTGGCGGGCCGGTGGCGCTTCACGCGGGCAGCGCCGGACTGCACCCACATGCGCGTACTCTGCTGGCGCTTGAACCAGATCGGACGGGCGCCCTGCTTGACGCGCCAGCTCTTGCGGCCGTTGTGCGTCTTGTGCGCGGCGTCCCAGCTTGGCACGTAGCCGGCGTCGGCGGACGATGCCGAGGCGGTGGAGCCGCTCAGCGCTTCGTTGAGCGCCTGCGTGTGTTCGCTGACTTCCTTGTGGATGGTCTGCTCGACGTCGCGCGCGGCGTTCTCGAACTCGGTGCGCATCTTGCGCAGTTCGTCGAGCTCCACCTCGCGGCTGACTTCAGCCTTGACGTCATTGATATAGCGCTGCGCGCGGCCAACCAGCGCGCCGACCGTCCGCGCCACCTTCGGCAAGCGCTCGGGGCCGATCACAATCAGCGCCACGGCGCCGATCAGTGCCAGCTTGGAAATGCCGAGATCGATCATGCGGACATCGGATCAGGAACACGGGAATGGCGGGCCGTCGCAACGCACGTGGCAACGGCCGCCGCAAGGGTGACAGGCAAGGAGAATACCGTCAGGCGATTATTGCTGACGCGACTTTTCCTTGGCTTCAACGTCGATCGTGGTGGAATCGCGCAGTTCCTTGGCCGGAGCCGCCGGCTCGTCGGTATTGCCTTCCTTCATGCCGTCCTTGAAGCCCTTCACCGCGCCGCCCAGATCCTGGCCGATATTGCGCAGCTTCTTGGTACCGAAGACGAGCATGACGATCACCAGCACGATCAGCCAGTGCCAAATGCTAAACGAACCCATTTCTTGCTCCTGATAAAGCCGCGGGCGTCAGTGGTCAAGCCGCCCGGCCCCGTAGTTCCGTCCCACAAAGATCGCGCCGGGCGACGGTTGCCGACGCGTTCATCAGGCCGCGACATCGGTCCCGGCCCGTTCATGCCCTGGCTGCCCCAAACGATCAGGGCGCCGACGCCTTCCACTGGTTGCGCGGGCCGCCCATCACGTGGATATGGAGGTGGAACACCTCCTGCCCACCGTCCGTGCCGGTGTTGATCACCGTCCGGAATCCATTGTTGCAGCCGGCCTGGCGCGCCAATTCAGGCACCTTGAGCATCATTCTAGCAAGCACATCCGATTCACCGGGCCCGCAATCGGCCAGCGAGTCGACATGCGACTTGGGAATCAGCAGAAAGTGT
>JAFAJB010000122.1 GCA_019236395.1 Cupriavidus sp. | reverse complement strand
TCGCCAATCTGGTGGCCTTCGCGCTTGCCACGCGCGCACTGCCCGATAGCGTCTGGCTGGCTCGCGTGTTCTATGTCTGGATCTCGGTATTCAATCTGTTCGTGGTGTCTGTGGCGTGGAGCCTGATGGCCGACGTGTTCCGTCCCGAACAGGCCAAGCGACTGTTCGCGATCATCGCCGCGGGCGCCAGCGCGGGCGGTCTGACCGGGCCGATCCTTGGCGGCTGGCTCGTGGGGCGCATCGGACTGACCGGACTGATGCTGCTATCGGCCGCGCTGCTGGCCGCGACGCTGCCTGTGGTCGGATACCTGTTCGGCTGGCGGCGCAGGCTAGGCGCGGGCATGCCCGGGAAAGAAGCAGCATCGGCCCCCGACCCGACGCAGCCTGTGGGTGGAGGACTATGGGCAGGACTGCTGCTCGTCGCCCGGTCGCGCTACCTGATCGGCATCAGCCTGTTCGTGATCCTGCTGGCCACGTCGAGCACGTTCCTCTATTTCGAACAGGCGCGGCTGGTGGCGGCCACGTTCCACTCACGGGCCCAGCAGACACAGGTCTTCAGCGCGCTCGACGCCACCGTGCAGGCGCTGACGATTCTCGTGCAGATCTTCTTCTCCGGCCGCGTGGCGCGACGCTACGGCGTGACCGCCCTGCTGACGGCCGTGCCACTGGCCGTGACCGGCGGCTTCCTGCTGCTGGCGATGTGGCCCACCTTCGGCGTGCTCGCCGCCGCGATGATCGTACGGCGCGTGGGGGAATACGCGATGCTGCGGCCGGGCCGGGAAATGCTGTTCACGGTGGTCGATCCCGAAACCAAGTACAAGGCCAAGAACGTGATCGACACCGCGATCTATCGTGCCGGTGATGCCGTCAGCGCGTGGGTGAAAACGGCGATCGACGCATTGTCCGGACACCCTGCCACGGTGGCGCTGGCCGGGGCTGCACTGGCCATCGCGTGGGGGTGGCTCGGGTGGTGGCTCGGCCGACAGCATGAAGGCCAACTGACTACCACGGAATCCGCGCCATCTGTACTCGCACGCGGTTCGACGGGCGGCCGATAATCGCGCGATTGTCTGGCCCATGTGCGCTAATGGGCTTATAGTCGTGCCCTGTTCTGCGGACACGCGCCGCCTCACCTAATTCGCTCGGGAGTTGCTTCATGAAGACCAAAGCCGCCATCGCCTGGAAAGCCGGTGCACCGCTCACCATCGAAGAAGTGGACCTTGACGGTCCGCGCGCGGGCGAAGTACTCGTTGAAATCAAGGCCACCGGCATCTGCCATACCGACTACTACACGTTGTCCGGCGCAGACCCCGAGGGCATCTTCCCGGCGATCCTGGGCCATGAGGGCGCGGGCATCGTCACCGATGTCGGCCCGGGCGTGACGTCGCTCAAGCCCGGTGACCACGTGATTCCGCTCTACACGCCCGAATGCCGCCAGTGCAAGTTCTGCCTGTCGCGCAAGACCAACCTGTGCCAGGCGATCCGCAGCACGCAGGGCAAGGGCCTGATGCCGGACGGTACCTCGCGTTTCTCGATCGATGGCAAGCCGATCTTCCACTACATGGGCACGTCGACATTCGCCAACCATATCGTGGTGCCCGAGATCGCGCTGGCCAAGATCCGCCCCGACGCGCCGTTCGACAAGGTCTGCTATATCGGCTGCGGCGTGACCACCGGCGTGGGCGCGGTGATCTTCACGGCCAAGGTGGAAGCCGGCGCCAACGTGGTGGTGTTCGGCCTGGGCGGCATCGGCCTGAACGTGATCCAGGGCGCGAAGATGGTGGGCGCCGACAAGATCATCGGCGTCGATATCAACCCGGCGCGCGAAGCCATGGCACGCAAGTTCGGCATGACCCATTTCGTGAATCCAAAGGAAGTCGGCAATGTGGTGGACCACATCGTGCAACTGACCGATGGCGGTGCCGACTACTCGTTCGAATGCATCGGCAACACGCAGGTCATGCGCCAGGCGCTGGAGTGCTGCCACAAGGGCTGGGGCAAGTCGATCATCATCGGCGTGGCAGAGGCCGGCGCGGAAATCTCGACGCGACCGTTCCAGTTGGTCACGGGCCGCGAGTGGAAGGGTTCTGCCTTCGGCGGCGCGCGTGGCCGTACCGACGTGCCGAAGATCGTCGACTGGTACATGGAAGGCAAGCTCAATATCGACGACCTGATCACCCACACAATGCCGCTGGACCGCATCAACGAAGGCTTCGACCTGATGAAGCGCGGCGAATCCATCCGCTCGGTGGTGCTGTACTGAGGACGCACACATGGAACTGCTGTCCGAACACGGCTGCCACGGTGGCCTCCAGCGCTTCTACCAGCATCAGTCGGCGGCGATCGGGCTGCCGATGCGGTTCTCGGCCTACCTGCCACCGCAGGCACTGCAGCCGAACGCAAAGCGACTGCCGACGCTGTTCTACCTGGCCGGGCTGACCTGCACAGAGGAGACGTTCGCGATCAAGGCCGGCGCCCAGCGCTTCGCCGCCGAGCACGGCCTGATCCTGGTGGCGCCGGACACCAGCCCGCGCGGCGCGCAGGTGCCCGGAGAAGCCGATGCGTGGGACTTCGGCGTGGGCGCCGGGTTCTATGTCGATGCGACCGAAGCCCCATGGCACACGCACTGGCGCATGGAAAGCTACGTCACGGACGAACTGTTCCACCTGGTGACGCGCGAGTTTCCGGCCGACGCCGAACGCGTGGGTATCTTCGGACATTCGATGGGCGGGCATGGCGCGCTGGTGCTGGCCCAGCGGTACTCGCAACGGTTCCGCTCGGTATCGGCCTTCGCACCGATCGCCGCGCCAACGCAGTGCCCATGGGGCGTGAAGGCGTTCACCGGCTACCTTGGCGACGACCGTGGCCGCTGGGCCCGGCACGACGCCAGCGCCCTGATGGACGCACAGGCATCGGCGCCATTCCCGGCGGGCATCCTGATCGACCAGGGGCTCGCCGACAAATTCCTGGCCGAGCAGCTCTATCCGGAAGCATTTGAAGCCGCATGCCGGAAGGCTGGGCAGCCGCTGACGCTACGCCGGCACGAAGGGTATGACCACGGGTATTACTTCATCTCGACGTTCATCGCCGATCATGTGCGGCATCATGCGGAGAGGCTTTGAGCCTTATTGAGTTTTGATCTGGCTCCCCTCTCCCATGAATTGGGAGAGGGGTCGGCAAAGAGGGCGCGGCGTTCGAAATGCGACTTGTCGTTGGCTGATACGCCAGCCCTCTCCCCTTGCCCCTCTCCCGCATGCGGGAGAGGGGAAAACACCGACCTACCTGCCATGACGTCCTACCGCCCCCACCCCATCGTCATGCTGTCCGCCAGACAGCTATCTGAAGCAATCCACGCGAAGCAGGTGTCCAGCCGCGAAGTCATGGCGGCGTACCTCGCGCATATTTCCTCGCTCAACCCCGGCTGCAACGCCATCGTCGCCATGCAGGACGAGGACGCGCTGCTGCGCGAAGCACTGGCGGCCGATGAAGCGCTGGCCGCGGGCAAGTCGGCCGGGTGGATGCACGGCATGCCGCAGGCGCCGAAGGACCTGGCGATGACGCGCGGCATTCGTACCACCTACGGGTCGCCGATATTCCGTGACAACGTTCCGGCCAGCGATTCGGTAGTCGTGGAACGCGTGCGCCAGGCCGGCGCAATCCTGATCGGCAAGACCAACACGCCGGAGTTCGGCCTCGGGTCCCATACGTTCAATCCGGTGTACGGGGCCACGCTGAATCCCTACGACTCCACGCGCTCGGCGGGCGGCAGCAGTGGCGGTGCCGCTGCCGCGCTGGCGTTGCGGATGCTGCCCGTGGCGGACGGCAGCGATTTCG
Organism: Cupriavidus sp.; assembly: GCA_019236395.1. Classification (GTDB taxonomy): domain Bacteria; phylum Pseudomonadota; class Gammaproteobacteria; order Burkholderiales; family Burkholderiaceae; genus Cupriavidus. The sequence continues at coordinate 23,793 of JAFAJB010000122.1, read as the reverse complement.
GCGGGTCGCTGCGCAACCCCGCGGCATTCTGCAATGTCTATGGTTTCCGGCCCTCGGCGGGCCGTGTTCCCTATGGCCCCGCGCCCGAGCTGTTCCTGCCCCAGCTAGGCTGCGAAGGACCAATGGCGCGCAATATCGCCGATCTAACCCTGCTGCTCGCCACGCAATCCGGCCCGGATGTGCGTACACCACAGGCGTTGCCGCAGGATCCAGTGCTGGCATCGCTGACGCCGGCGAACGTGGACGATGCGCTGAGGGCCGATCTCACCGGCAAGCGGGTGGCCTGGCTCGGCGACTGGGGCGGCTACCTGCCGATGGAAGACGGCATCCTGCCGCTATGCGAACAGGCGCTGCGCTTCTTCCCCGATTTCGGCGTCAGCGTCGAGGCGATCCAGCCGCCCTACCCGCCCGAGAAAATCTGGCAGACGTGGCTGGTGCACCGCCACTTCCTGACCGGCAACGCACGCCTGGCGCTCTACAGGAATCCGTCGACACGCGCACAACTCAAGCCTGAAGCGGTCTGGGAAATCGAAGGCTCGCTCGACCTCAAGGCCAGCGACCTGTATGCCGCCAGCACCGATCGCAGCGCGTGGTATCAGGCGCTGATGCGCACGTTCACGAAGTTCGACTACATCGCCGTGCCCACCGCGCAAGTGTTCCCGTTCGATGTGACACAACACTGGCCGAAGGCCATCGCGGGAAAGCAGATGGATACGTACCACCGCTGGATGGAGGTGGTGGTCGCGTGGACGTTGTCGGGGTGTCCCGTGATCAGCGTGCCGGTGGGGTTCAATGCCGAAGGCTTGCCGATGGGCATGCAACTGATCGGCAGGCCGCGCGACGATCTCGGCGTGCTGCGGCTGGCGGCAGCCTATGAGAAGGTGCGCGACTGGGTCAACGACCGGTTGCCACCGGCGATCGACGGTTGAGGGTTTTGACTCCCTTCTCCCGCACGGCGGGAGAGGGGAGTAAAAACGACGCGACCTTTCAAGCCACGCGACGCAACTGACGCGCAGCGTTAGCAAACAGTGGCGCGGCACGGTCCGCCGCCAGCGCGATGCGAGCGGCCAGCGCCTCGCTCCCCACCTGATAGCCATCGAAATCGGCCGTAGACGCATACACCCCGATCGGCAACGTCAACGCCTGCAGGAAGCTGAACAGCGGGCGCAACTGATGCTCAAGCACCAGCGCATGGCGATCACTGCCCCCGGTGGCGGCCAGCAACACGGGCTTGTCGGTCAACGCATCCATGCCGACCAGATCGAACAGGTGCTTGAAGTGCCCCGGGAACGAACCGCGATAGACCGGCGCTGCTGCAATCAGCAGGTCGGCCGATTCGATCGCGGCCAGTTGTGCCTCAATGTCGGCGGGCAGTTCCTCGCGCGTCAGCGACGCACCCAGCGGACGGGCGATCTCGCTCAGGTCAACGATCTGCGTATCGAACACAAGCCGCTGGTCGAGTTCGGCCAGCAATGCCTGGATCAGCACTAGCGTGCGAGACGGTTGATGGGCACTGCCGTTGACGGCGACGACTTTCAGGGGCGTGGACACGTTGTACCTCCGGTTGATCGACCCTTACCTTAGCGCCCTGCCCGTCCGTTGCGAACGAAGCAATTCGACTATGGATAGATGCAAAAACGGCGACCCAGGGCCGCCGTTTCGATACAAGCCAAGGGATTGTTCCCTCGATGCTTAGAACGAAGGCACCATGGCGCCCTTGTACTGGGCCTTCATGAACTGGCGCACTTCATCCGACTGGTAGGCGGCCACGAGCTTCTTCACCCACGGCTTGTCCTTGTCCTGCGTGCGCACGACGATGATGTTCGCGTACGGGCTGTGGATGTCTTCCAGCGCGATCGCGTTCGTGGTCGGCTGCAGGCCGGCGGCCAGCGCGTAGTTGGTGTTGATCACGGCGGCGGCCACGTCGGGCAGCGAGCGGGCGAGCTGGGCCGCGTCGAGTTCAACGATCTTGAGCTTCTTCGGGTTTTCAGCCACGTCGAGCGGCGTGGCGTTGACGCCGTTGGTGCCCACGCCCGGCTTGAGCTTGATCACGCCTTGCGCGGCCAGCAGCAGCAGAGCGCGGTTTTCATTGGACGGATCGTTCGGCACGGCCACCTTGGCGCCCGGCGCCAGGTCCTTCGGCGACTTCAGGTTCTTCGAATAGATACCGAGCGGCGAGATATAGGTGTAGCCGACGCTGACCATCTTGTAGCCGCGCTGCTTGATCTGACTATCGAGATACGGCTGGTGCTGGAAGCTGTTGGCATCCAGGTCGCCCGCGTCGAGCGCCGCGTTCGGCTGCACGTAGTCGTTGAACTCGACCACCTTCACGTTCAGCCCGTTCTTCTTGGCTACCTTCTGCACCACTTGCCAGACTTCGGCGTCGGGGCCGCTGACGGTGCCCACGCGGACGGTCTGTTCCTGGGCTGCCGCGCTGCCGGCGGCTACGACACCCAGCGCCACGGTAGCGGCAGCCAGGGTCTTCGAGATCGAGATCATTTTCATAGGTCTTGTTTTCCTGGGAATCGAGGAGCCGCCAAAATCGGATGTCATGGCGGTCGGGCCACGCCGGGTGGGCGTGGCCGAGGCCGAAGCTTACCTTAATGTTCCTCGGTGTGTTCCCGAGCCTCGCCAGGCTCCTTGCCGACCGGATGGCTGGCGATGGCCGGTGCATCCTGCCATCCGCCGCCGAGCGCGAGGAACAGATTGATCTGGTCCATCGCCACCTGCGCATCAGATGCGGCGAGCGCAGCATCGGTGTTGGCCAGTGTGCGGTCCGCGTCCAGGCTCTGCAGGTACGGCGAGCGGCCTGCCTGCCAGAGCAGCCGGTTCTGCCGCGCGGCCTCGTTGGCCTTGTCGCGTGCCGAGCGCAGCGACTCGTTGCGCTCCAGTTCGTGCGTGTAGGCCGACAGCGCGCTCTGTGTTTCGCGCAGCGCCTTCAATACGACACCATCGAAATGCGCCAGCGCGCCTTCGGCGCCGTACTCCATGTTGTGGATGCGCGCACGCGTGCCGCTGGTCGGGATGGTCCACGAGATTGCCGGGCCCCAGCCCCAGTGCGCGGTCGGCGCCTGGCCGAGGTGGTCCAGGATACCGGTGAAGCCCGCCTGAGCACCGATGCGGATCTGCGGGAACAGGTCGGCCGTGGCCACGCCGATCTTGGCCGTCGCCGACGCCAGTTCACGCTCGGCCTGGCGTACGTCGGGACGACGCTTGAGCAGCGCCATGCCATCGCCAACGGGCAGCGGCTGCTTCAGTGCCGGTACGTGCTCGCAGGCCACGCTTTCGACGTCGAGCGCCGTGGGCGGCTTGCCCAGCATCACTGCCAGCCGGTACGCCGCGCCTTCCTGCTCGGCGCGATACTTCGGCAGCGCCGAGCGCAGCGTATCGGCCTGGGCCTCCGCCCTCAGCAGGTCGGTGGGCTGGCCGCGGCCCGCATCGACGAGTTTCTGCGCCAGCTTGACGCCGCGCTCCTGCAGTTCGAGCTGGTGCTGGGCCACATGTAGTTCGTGCGTGGCTGTGCATCCTTGCACATACGCACGCACGGTCTCCGCCACCACGCCCACCCGGGCCTGGTCCAGCGCTGCATGGCTCGCCTGCGCCGCGGCCAGTGCAGCTTCGTCGGCACGCTTGAGCTTGCCCCAGAAGTCAATCAGGTACGACACCTCGAAGCCGATGTCGCCGAAGTTCATCACCGGAATCTTCTCTTCATGCAGCAGCGGTTCGCCAGCGATCTGGCCGCGCTGCGCACCGGCACGGAACTTGGATTCCGGCAGGTTCTCGGCTTCCACTTCGTGATAGACGGCGATCGAGCGCTTCAGGTTGGCGGCCGCCACGCGCAGGTCGGTATTGGCCACCAGCGCCTGCTGCACGAGTTCATCGATATGGGGATCGTCGTAGAGGCGCCACCAGTCGTTCGGGACGTCGCCGATCGACACCGCATCATTGTCGGTGCCGGCGAATGGTCCATTGGCGGCCGACGACTTCACGACTGCATCGTCAGGCACCTTGTGGTCAGGGCCGACGGTCATGCAAGCGGCCAGCGCCAGCGGCAACATCGCCGCCAGCGAGGCGCGGGCAAAGCGTTTCACTGCACTGCTCCGGTTGCGGACGCGCTCTTGCCGGCCTGCGCGACCTTGTCTTGCGACGCACCCTTCTCGGCCGCCGCCGGCGCGGTCGGCCCGTTACCGTTCTTCTCCGCGTTGCCATCGGCCTTCACCGACACCGTGGCGGTGCGGCCAGCCACCAGACGCACGTCTTCCGGCATCTGGTCGAACTGGATACGCACCGGCACGCGCTGGGCCAGCCGCACCCAGTTGAACGTCGGGTTCACGTTCGGCAGCAGGTTCGAACCCGCGGTGCGGTCACGATCCTCAATACCGGCAGCAATGCTCTGCACGTGTCCCTGCAGCACACGCTTCTCGCCCATGATGCGGATGTCAACGGGACTGCCGATACGGATGCCCTTGAGCTTGGTCTCCTCGAAGTAGCCTTCCACGTGGAACGAGTTCGAATCGACCATCGACAGCACCGGCTTGCCGGTCACCACATAGTCGCCCAGACGCGGCAGGCGGTCATTGACGTAACCTTCCACCGGGCTCAGGACGCGCGTGCGCTCCAGGTTCAGCTTGGCCACGCCGATGGCGGCTTCGGCCTGGGCCAGTTGCGCCTCGCCCTGCTGCACCTTCGCCAGACCCTCTTCCACGATTTCCTTCGACACCACCTCGGACAGCGACTGGCTGCGCGTGGCCTCGCGGCGGGCCTGTGCAAGATTGGCACGCACCGCCGCCGCGGTGGCTTCCGCCTGGCGCAGCGCCAGCGCGTAGCGTTCGCGATCGATCTCGAACAGGACGTCGCCGGCCTTCACATGCTGGTTGTCCTTGACCGCGATGCTGGTGACCAGGCCCGAGACATCGGGCGACACCTGCACCACTTCTGCCCGGACGTGACCGTCACGGGTCCACGGTGCCACCGTGTAGTAATCCCAGAGATGTTTGACAACGACCGCGCCAGCGGCGGTGACGGCCAGCGTCAGCACAACTGGCCCGAGCGAGGAGAGTCTGAGTTTCATGATTGCAGCAAGGGCACGATGGCGACCACCCCACCAAGGACGATCGCATACAGTGCCAGATTGAAGAGGGAACGGTGCCACACAAGCTTGTAGAAGCCTGCGCGCGCCAGCACCGCACGCGCGGCGCTCGTGATAAAGAAGGCGGCGAGCATCCACACCAGCAGGCTGGGGATGTACACGCCATAGATACTGATTTCACCGGGCATCATGCTTTTCCGGAAACAGGCGCCGGCGGCAGGGCCGGCGGGAACAGGGCAACTTGCATATCCACGAGCGCGGCCTGCACGATGCGCGAGCGCACCTTCTGCTGTGCGTTGGCCAGGCGCGTCAACAACGCCGGGGGCGGAGCGTCGATCGTGCCATTCAGGCGCGACTGGTAGTAACCGGAGACACTGCGCAAAACACGCTTCACGGCGTGCTGCTCGTCAGGCTGGAGATCCGCCATTTCGCGCTGCAGTGCCAGCGTGCACAGCTCCACGCGCACTTCGCTGAATCCATCGGTGGACACTTCGCTCTCGCTGGCTGCCAGCCGCGGCACCAGTTGGGCCAGGCGGTCCAGCATGCGTGAGCGTAGCGTGGCGTGCGATTCCGGGCGCGTGCCCATCGCGTTCTCGGCGATGTCACCCCAACCTGCGCGCACCAGCCGGCGCGTTGCCGCACGGGTGCCGAACGGACGCACCGCGAGCGTCCAGACCAATGCGAACGCAATCCCGGCAATACCGGCCATGTTGCTGTTGAAGAAGCTCTGGAAATTGGCGCTATAGGCGCCGGAGATGCCGATATCGTTGGCCGTGACCACGGCCAGCGGCATGCCGATCATCGCCAGGCGCGGCTGCGCCACCAGCAGTCCGATGATCAGGTACGGCACCGCGAACATCAGCACAAGCATCTCGAAGTCGTGCGCGATCGGTAGCACCGCGAACAACATCACCATCGAGATCAACAGGCAGACCACGTTCCAGTTGAAGAACGACTGGATCATCGGCGCGGGCTCGTCGAGCGCGGCAAAGAAACAGCACGAGATCGCGCCAAGCGCCACGGCGCCAGACCCATCGGCCCAGCCTGTCTGGATCCACAGCATGCCCATGGCGAAGATTGCCAGCGCGACGGTCACGGTGGAAAACAGCAGCATGCCGTGGTCGTAGTGACGGGCACGACCCACTTCCCAACGCAGGAATTCGGGCAGCCAGTTGCCTTCGATATGCTTCTGGCCGAGCCGGCGGCACAGCGAGACGCAGTCCTGCCACAACGCAGCCATCTGCTGCAGGCGGTCTTCAGCCGCGGCGATCATCGCCGCATCGCGGCCCTGCCCCGCCGGCGTGGACTTCAGTTCCGGCCGCTCCTGCTGCGCGGCTCCACCCTGGATCCACGCCTTCACCGCGCGCATCTGCACGGCCAGCGGTTCCGGCACGCCGCCCGCGGCCTGCATCGATTCCACGATCGTCGCCAGCGATGACAGCACGGGCAGCAGCATCGTCATGCGACCACGCAACTCACGGGCGGCGCGCACGCGATCCGCGCTTTCAGCGTCATAGCTCAACTGACTGATGAGCTGGTCGAGTGCAAGGATATCGGCGGCCAGACGATGGCGGCTGTGGTGGCGCGATACCCGCGCACCGGGGCTCGGCGACAGCATGTCGCCCGCCCACAGCGCAGCGTCTGCCATCCATTGGCGTGATTTGTCGCGCAGCACGTTGGCGACGCTTGCCGGCATCACAACCGCGCCGACTATGCTGGCGCACAGGATGCCGAGGCAGATTTCCTCGGAACGCGCCACGGCGAGATCGAAGATGCCGGCGGGATTGTCGACGGAAGGTAGCGCCACCAGCGGCAGCGTATAGGCCGCCAGCATGAACACGTAGCTGCGCGGCGTGCGATGCAGCAGCGCCACATACAGCAGGCACGCGGTCCAGATGGCAACCGCGCCCATCAGCAAGGGTGGCGCGTTCACCAGCGGCGGCACCATCAGGATGCCGGCGGCCGCCCCCAGCAGCGTGCCCAGCACGCGGTACAACGCCTTGGAACGCGTGGCGCCAGTCAACGGATGCGCCACGATATAGACCGAGCCCATCGCCCAGTAAGGACGCGGCAGTCCGAGATACATCGCAATCCACAACGCCAGCATCGCGGCGATGAAGGCCTTGGCGGAAAAGATCCAGTCTCTTGCGGATGGCCAACTACCCATGCTGCTCAGGACTCCTGCTTGCCTGTCGAAGAAACGGCTGCGGCAGCGCGGGACAATGCATCGAGCACGCGCAGCGTCGCCGCCACGTCCTCCTCGCAAACATCCGCGAAGACCTCCGCGCGCAGTTGTTTCAGTTCCACTTCGATCTGTTCGGCCATGCGTTCACCGGCCTCGGTCAGCGACAGCACGTTGGCGCGCCGGTCACTCGGGTCCACCTCGCGGCGCACCAGACCGGCCGAACTGAGCTGGTCCACCAGACGCACAAGCGTCGCGCCCTCCACGCCCACGTAGTCAGCCAGGGTCACCTGGCGCACGCCGCCACCGAGACGGCGGATAAACAGCAGTGGCGCGGCGGCCGCAGCGGAAATGCCATGCGCGGTCACGGCAGCCTGGCTGATCTGCCGCCATTGGCGACCGGCCAACATCAACTGACCGGTAAAGGCAAATAGAAAGGCGTCGATCTTTGACATGGGTCGAATGATAGACGTGAATCTATTAGGATGCAAATGATTTCCTTGCGAATTAGTTTATGCCTCATGTGATCGATTCTGAAACGAGGGAAGCTACTCGCTAGAGTGCCTCATAGTGCACGTATGTTTCTGGTTCGTCAGAACGAGTGACATGCCTGCCAGCAACGCCCCCCTCTAAAGCCCCAATCCATTTCACCACTCAAATCAACTTCCGAGCACTTTCGGACAACGGCGATTCTTCACTTCGCGCAGCCCCCATAGAGTCACATCGCCTGGCCAGCCAGGACGATCGTCAACTCACCTCCTCAAATCATGCACGCGAAAAAATCGATGCAGGGAACCACTGCCATCACTTCCGCAGTCATGGCACTTCTGCTCTCCGCTGCAGGCAATGCCGCCGCAGCGCGCCCAACCAGTCCCGACGCATGTAGCCACGTCTCGCCGTGGGCTAGCCGGGACGCATATCCACCTGAAACCTGTGTCGAGTTTGAAAAGCGCGTCTGGTCAAACGACCGCGTCGCGCACCCGGGCCAGAAGCCGGGTGTGGATCACCCCCTCTACCTCGGCAACGATTTCGGCCCCAAGACCAAGCTCTGGTTCGACATCGGCGAATACGTCCCGCCGCCCGCGCAGCCAGATGTGCTGCTGACGGTAGTACCGACCGATCTCCCCCGCCCCGTCACCTACGTCGTACCGGCGAGCGACAAGACGAGCGTCTACTTTGTGTCACCGCGTGCGGAACTCAATGTACGTCCCGGCGGCCCGGGCATCGAGGGCGAGTTCACGATCCTCGACGTCATCGCCGAAGATGCTTCGAACCCCGGCACCCTGGTGCCCGTACGCCTGCGCGCGCAGCGCAATACCACCGGCACCGGCTACGACGGCACCCGGGTACGGATGAACGGGCAAGGCGGGCCCGCTGGTCCCGGCACGCTGGTGATCTGGTATGAGCCGACCGACAACCCGAAGCTCAAACCCGGCACCCGCTACGTAACGCCCGTCAAGCATCGAGTCCCAATCCAGGCAATTGCAGGCGATCTGCCCGACCGGCCGGTTCTGAAATCGTTCAGCCTTGGCGTGGATATCCATCATCGTGGCGTCAGGGCGCAACAGGTCAGCTTCGACGGCAAGCAATCGCGCTTCATGCTGCCGATGGCTTCGGACCAGGGCCGCAGCGGCTGGTATGCCACCACCACCAACCTTACGACGACCGGACCCAATCACGGCACGGGCCATTGCCCGGAAGGCACGAGCGACGTATTCATGGTGCCCGTCGTGGACGAGAACAACAACGCGTTCTCGATCACCGTGCGCGCGCACAAGATGGCGAACCTCGAAGGTACGGGGCCACACACCTTTGCGGCATGCCGCAAATCCGGTTCGACTGCCGGCGAATCGTTGGTCTTCGAGTTGCGCCCGGAAGATAACCGGGTTCTTTACGAGCCTTTCATCGGCACCAGGATTCGCAACGCCCTTCCCTACCGCATCGCGGTGCGTAATGCGGCAGGCCCGATGGCCGACCAGGTACACACGGCCCTCGACATCAATATCGACATGACGGTCGACAAGTCGGCCGCATCGACGCGGCCAGGCCCAACGGAGCCCGTTGATCCGAACAGGCCCGTCGATCCGCAGAACCCCGTGAACCCGCAAGAGCCCGTCGATCCAGCCACGCCAACAGACTCGCCGCGCGCCGCAATCCCGGCACCCAAGGCCGGACAGGTTGGTGGCACCTACACGCAAGACAGCATCTACAAGCGCAACTACCTGATCCGCGACATCGTCAAGACTGGTGCCGCGCAGAAGCTCACCTACCTGAACTATCGCCATGCAAACCTGCATCGTGGGGACGACGGCCTGTACCGGTGCGACAGTGGTGGCAGCACGCGCAGTTCGAGCGATCCGTTTGCCGACTACGGCAAGCAGTTCACCGCTGCGGAATCGGTCGACGGCAAGGCCGATCCGGCCTTCAAGCACGCACTGCGCGGCAACTTCAACCAGTTGCTCAAGCTGAAGACAGCCTATCCGGTCAAGACGCTCATCTCGATCGGCGGCGCTGGTCGCGGCGACCTGTTCGCCCGGGCCGCGAGCACGCCCGCTGCCCGCCAGGCGCTGGCGGAAAGCTGCGTGAACGTCTACATCAAGGGCAACCTCGGCGCGAGTTCGTCCAGCACCGGCGGCAAGGGTCTGGCGAAGGGCGTGTTCGACGGCATCAACCTCGAATGGCTGGCACCGCGCTTGCAGGACGTCAACAACGGCAAGGCCGAAGCCGTCGACTGGGACAACTACCTCGAACTGGTCAAGGCATTCCGCGATGCGCTGGAGCGCGAAGGCAGCGGCTACCTGCTGACCGCCAGCATGAATGCCGCCGAAGGCGTCCCGGCCGGCAAGACGGCCACGGCAATTGCCGCGGAACTGAACTGGGTCAACGTCCAGGCCTACGACTTCACTGGCGCATGGCACCCTGCCGCTGGCCACGCATCGGGGCTTCGGATCACCAGCGCGTCGCCGTGGGCCAAGGCAGAGGGCATGTCCCACCGCAGCGTGATGGGTGTGGTCTGGAGCACGTGGGAAGCAGGCATCCCGCAGAACAAGCAGGTGTATGGCATTCCGTTCCATGGCCAGGGTTGGACCTCGGTCAAGCCGGGCAAGAGCAATGGCCTGTGGATGGCTGGCCAGGCCGTGCAGGGCAGCCTGTCGCAGAGCATCCGCGACTATCGCGATATCAAGCGTACACCGGGCTTCCGCACGTATATCGACACCAAGTCGCAGGCCGCCTGGCGTTATGACGGATGGACATTCTGGTCCTACGACCACAAGAACGTGGTCAAGGAAAAAGTCGATGCGCTCCGCCGCACGCCGACGGCCGGTGTCTTCGCCAGCGACCTTGCCGGCGACGATAACGGTGAGCTGATCAACGTGATGGGCGCCGTCAAGCGCTGATCGGCATTCGAAACCTGGTGCGCCGCCTTGCGCGAACGCACCCCCAACCGCCGTCGACCGATGCCAGACATCGGCCGACGGCATTCTGGTTTTTGCAGAGCAAGTCATGTCATTCCCCAAGCACCTCGCGCCCCATCGACACCCGCTTCGAACACACGGGTTCACCCTGCTCGAGCTTCTGGTTGTTCTCCTGATCATCGCCATGCTGGCCGGTTATGTCGGACCAAAGCTGTTCGGTGAGCTCGACCGCGCCAAGGTCAAAACCGCCCAGGGACAGATCAAGGCGATTGGCGATGCACTGGACCGATACCGGCTCGACGTCGGCGCGTATCCCTCCACCGAGCAGGGCCTGGGCGCGCTGCTTGAAAACCCTGCCGACGCCGGCGCGCGCTGGCACGGCCCCTATCTGACCCGCGAGATTCCCGCCGACCCCTGGGGACGGCGCTACCACTACACGCGCCCCGGTTCCGCCGGCAAGGACTTCGATCTCATGTCCTACGGTGCTGACGGCAAACCGGGCGGCACCGGCTATGCCGCCGACGTGACCTGGTAAGGCTGGCACATGCAGTACCGCGTTACCGTTGCGCGCAATGGCCAACTCCATGACCTGACCCTCTCCGCACCGAGCGCGGCCGACGCACGACGGCAGGCCGAGGCAGGCGGCGGCCACGTCGTTGCCTGCCACCACGCTCGAACGCTGCGGCGCCGCACGCCGTTCTCCACCACGCTGTTTACGCAGGAACTGAGCGCGCTGCTGCGCGCCGGCCTGTCATTGATCGAGTCGATCGAGGCACTGCGCGACAAGACCAGCGCCACTGCAGAGAGCGAGACGCGTACCGTACTGGACCACCTCCTTGACGGCCTGCTTCAAGGCCTGCCCCTGTCGCGCGTGCTCACGGGGCTGACGGCACAGTTTTCTCCGCTCTACGTGGCCACCGTCGCCTCCGCAGAGCGCACCGGACACCTTGCCGATGCGCTGGCACGCTACCACCACTACGAGGCACGCCTGGCGGCCGTTCGCAGGAAGGTGGCGAGTGCCCTGATCTACCCCGCAGTGGTCATCGCCGTCGGCATGGGGATCATGGCCTTCCTTCTGTTCTTCGTGATTCCCCGCTTCAGCCAGGTCTACGCGTCCATGCGCGAGTTGCCGCCCGCCGCCCAATGGCTGCTCTGGTGGGGACAAACGGTCGAGGCCCATGGCGGCCTTATCGCCACCACGCTGGCCGCTTCGGTAATGATGCTGATCGTTGCCGTTCGCCGCGCGAATCTCGTCGGACGCATCACCACGCTGGCGTGGCGCATTCCACAACTCCAGGCATTCCAGCGGCTGCTGGCGCTTACCAAGCTCTATCGCACCACGGGCCTGCTGCTGGCTGGCGGACTGGCCGCGGTTCCGGCGCTGCGCCTGTCAGCCTCGCTGCTGCCCGTCTTCCTGCAGAACGCCATGTCCAAGGCCATCTCTGAGATCGAAGCCGGCATGCCTGTTGCCGACACGCTCGCCAGGCACGCGTTGACGACCCCCGTAGCCGAACGCCTGCTTCGCGTGGGGGAACGTAGCGGCGAGCTACCCGAGATGTGCGAACGCGCCGCGCAGTTCTGCGACGAGGCGATCGACCGCACCATCGATACCACCACCAAACTGATCGAGCCCTGCCTGATGCTGGTGGTGGGCGTCCTGGTGGGCGGCATCGTTTTCCTTCTCTACATGCCGATCTTCGAGCTGGCAGGGAGCATGCAATGACGCAGCCAATGCCTTCCCTGCAGACATTGCAGACCCTGCGCGCCGGCAACGCCGGCCGCGACCTGCAAGCACTGATCGCCGAAGCCAGCGCGCAATCCCCCCAACGCTGCGCGGCTCATCTGGCGGATCTGCTCGGCTTGCCATTGATCGATGCGAATACCCTGGCGTCGGCCAGACCACGCTTCGACCTGCTTCCCTATGCGGAAGCCATCGCCGACTGCTGCGTGCTGCTGCAGACCGACCTGGCGTCTCCAGCACTGATCCTGGCCATGGCCGACCCGACGCGGCTGGTCATGCGCGAACGGTTGGCGCGGCGTATGGCTGAATCCGGTCTGTCGTGCACGGAAGCGCTGACCGAGACCGCCGCCCTCCAGGCCCTTCTGGCAAGCCAGGCCGATCGGCAACGCGCGCTGACACAGCTGGCGCCCGCCACGGAACGCACCGAGGAGACCCCTGGCGACGCAGGCATCTCGCTCGCGAGTCTCGCCCAGGATGCCAGCCCCGTGGTGCGGCTGGTCAATTCGACGCTCTATGACGCCTTGCGCATGGGCGCCTCCGACATCCATCTGGAGACCACGCACGACGGCCTGGCGGTTCGCTATCGTATCGACGGGGTGCTGCTGCCTGCCGCGTCCGTGTCCGGCATCCAGACCGCCGAGCAGAGCATCTCCCGCGTCAAGGTCATGGCCGAACTCGACATCGCCGAGCGGCGCATCCCGCAGGACGGCCGCTTCAAGGCCATCGTGCAAGGCCGCGAGATCGATTTCCGCGTTTCCATCATGCCGTCGATTCATGGCGAGGATGCCGTGCTTCGCGTGCTGGACAAGCGCCGCGACGATAGCGGAGCAGAACGGCTCAGCCTCGAACGGCTCGGCCACGATGCCGATACGGTGGCGGCCATTCGCGCCATTGCCGCCATGCCGCACGGGCTGCTGCTGGTAACCGGCCCCACAGGATCGGGCAAGTCCACTACCCTCTATGCCGCGCTGTCCGAGCTCGACAACGGCGAAGCGAAGATCATCACCATCGAGGACCCGGTCGAATACGAGCTGCCCGGCGTCCTGCAAATTCCCGTCAACGACCGGAAAGGACTGACATTCGCGCGCGGCCTGCGTTCGATCCTGAGACATGACCCCGACAAGATCCTGGTGGGCGAAATCCGCGATGGCGAAACCGCCGCGATCGCCGTGCAGGCGGCACTCACCGGCCATCTTGTGCTGACGAGCGTGCATGCCAATGGCGCGCTATCGGTCGTCGACCGCTTCCTGCACATGGGAATCACGCCGCACAGTCTCGTCGAATCGTTGATTGGCGTGGTCGCACAACAGCTTGTGCGGACGCTATGCCCCCACTGCGCGTGCGAAACCACTGCCACTGATGAGTTGCTGAGCCAATCCGGCCTTGTCCGCGCCGGCGTCGCGGATTGGTGCATGCGCGCCGCCCGCGGATGCGAACACTGCCACGGCACGGGCTATCGGGGTAGACGTGCCGTGGCCGAAGTCCTGCGCCTGGACGACAGCATTCGCGACGCCATACTCAGACATGCGCCGTCCGCCGAACTGCGCGCACTGGCGCGGCAAGCGGGCTTCGTGTCGCTGCGACGGGCAGCGCTTGCGCTCGTCGCGCAAGGCATCACTTCGCTGCAGGAGGCCAATCGTGTCACGGTCTCAGAGTGAATACTGCGTCTGGCTGCTGCGCGATGCCGTTTGCATGCGCGCGCGGCATGGTCGCGATTCCGTCGATGCGCCCGGCCTCTATCGTCCTGCCGAAGCAGATGCAACAGCCGTGCTGACGATCATCGACGAACTCCTGGCGGACACGCGCGGCAAGACACTCGAGGTCCGGCTCGGCTTTCCCTGGAGTCGCCACGTCGTGGTGCCGTGGCAGGAGCGCCTGGTCGATGACGCCGGCTGGCGCGCCTGGACGCGGGCCACATGCGACGCGCTGGGCATGGCGCATGCCGATGCCCGCTTCGCGCTGACACCGCTCCGGTACGGACGCCCCCGCCTCGCCATCATGGCCGACCACGCGCTGCTGGAGGCGCTCGCGCAATGCGCTGGCCGGCGCGGGTTGCGCCTGCGCAGTGCCACGTCGACCTTCGCCCAGGCCGTGCATCACTATCGCAAGGCGATACCTGCTCCCGATACGGCTCTGGTCCTGCGCGAACGCGGCACCCTCACCTGCGCCCTCCGTCATCAGGGCGCCGTGGCCGCCGTGACGACGCAGGTTGACGACGGGCGGGAGGAGCGTCACATCGTGCCACTCGTCAACAGCCTCGCCTTGTCGGCTGGCATTGCGGCCCCCACGCGCCTGGCAGTCATCGGCGACAGCGTTACGTCGGTTCATGCCGCCGATTGGCTGGGCCCCCATCTTCCGCGAACATGAGCACGATGCCTCCCAATCTTGTGCGCAAGGACCGCCGGCATTCGCTGATCGCCATGACGCTGCTGGGCGTGGGTATCGCCATGGGGCTCTGGGCGGCGCACATGTACCACGGGCTGCGGATGCTGAACGCGGAGGTAGCGGAGGCCGTTGCCACCCATGCCGATCTCAAGCGTCAGCGGGCCACGCGGCCAGCCAGCACGGCGAAACAGGATTCCATCAGCGAGCTGGCGGAGCGGCAGGCATGGCAGCTTGGCCCGACACTCGCATGGCTCGAACGGACCTGGACCAACGATCTCGCCTATGCGCGCATTGACATGGACGGCGCCGCGCGCACCCAGCGGCTTGACGTGGAGGCCCGGCACGACGATGCGCTGCTGGCACTCGTGGATGCGCTTTCAGCAATGCCGGATGTGACCGCCGTCTCGCTGGTCCGGCAGCGTCGCAGTGAAACCGGCATCGAGGCAACGCTCGAGTTGCGCTGGCGGGAGACCTCACGATGAGTCGACTGATCTGGACCTTGCGACGCTGGAGCCATCTCTGCAAAGGGACCGGCTTGCTGGGGTTGCTGCTTGCCATCGGCGCAGGGGGTGCCATGCTTGGCAGCATCCATCCGCAAATCGCGGTCCAGACTGCTCGATTGCAGGCCCTGCGGACGGAGGCCGCCGCGATCCGGACAGAGATTGCCACCGCCGGACACAGCGTCGCCAACCATGCGTTGCCAGCCGCCTCCACCTATACCGTGTTCCTGCGCGATCACGCCGCGCTGGCGCGGGAGCGGTCGATCGAACTGACGGAAATCGACCATGCGTCCCGCCCCGAGGCCGGTCAACGGCTCGTGCGTCATACGCTGCGCTACACCATCGATGGCCCCTACCCCGCCTTGCGCGACTATCTGGCGGCCATCGAACGCATTCCCGGCGTACGGGTGGAAACCTTGGCGTTTGTGCGCTCGCCCAACCCGGATGGCGCCGTCAACGCACTGGTGCAGATCAGCTATCTCGTGGAGGCCGGAGCATGAAGATCTCGCGTCCGCTGCAGTATGTCCTGCTGGCCAGCATCTGCGCGACGATCTATGCCGCATGGATCGACCTGACCGACGACACCGTGGCGCCTGCCGGCCAACGCGCACCTGCCGGTGTCGGCAAGCCTCCCTCTCTGGCCTCTTCCTCTTTGGCGCCTGACGCAACCAGCCATGCCGAGGCCGAGGTTCGCGCCGTGGATCTGTTCGCCGCGCCAGCATGGCGCTTTGACGTCATGGCTGCGTCACGTGGCGAACCCGACAGGAATGACGCTCACGTAGCCGAGCCACAACCGGCCCCGCCCATCATCGAAGCCAGCGCGGTCTGGCAAGACGCCCGTGGCGTGATTGTGGTGATCAACCACGGCCAGGCCACCCGGCTCGCGTGCGACGGCTGCAATGTGCCCGGCAGTCTACGGCCCGGCAATCGCTGGAACGGCTACCGGCTCGACGCGGTCAAGGCGTCAGGTGTCACGGTCACGCAGCTTTCCACAGGCAGGAGGCTCCATCTGGAAGCCAACTGAACCCCCAAGGCGCGGGCACCAGTCATGCAGGAGAACTCCTTGAAAGTCCCATTTCCATTCAGCGTCGTCGCCGCAAGCGTGTTCGCGCTTGGCGGCTGCGCCGCATTTCCGGGCGGCGATATCCCCGGCCCCGCAGACCCCGCCGCCGCACTGGCCGAAGCCGCCGCGGCAACCGCCGCCGCGCCGGACCATATCGCCAGCCAGCTACGGTTCCAGGTCGCCCGAGACCAGCGACTGCAGGCGCTGATCCAGCAGGGACAATCGGAACTCGACATGAACGCGCCTGACCGCGCCGCCGCCACGTTTGCGGAGGCCCTCTCGCTCGACCCAGGCAACGCACGCGCCATCGAAGGCGCCCGGCGCGCACGCAGCGCGCAGGAGATCGCAACCATCATCGAACAAGCGAAGGCGCTGGCGCCTTCCGATCCTGCCCTCGCGATCGAACAACTCGATCGCGCGCTCGCGCTCGATCCCCGACACGCCGGTGCCAGGGCGCTGCGCACAGACCTCGACGCCGCGCTGGCCAGCAAACGTGGCCGCCCCGCGCGCACGCTGGCGGCATCGCTACGCCAACCGGTGTCGGTCCAGTTTCGCGATCAACCGCTTTCGAGCGCGCTGTCGACGATCTCCACGCTATCCAGGCTCAACTTCGTCCTCGATCGCGATGTGCCGCAGGATCTGCGGACCACGGTCTCCGCGCACAACACGTCGGTCGAGGCCATCGTCGACCTGATCCTGGCCACGAACAACCTCGACCGCAAGCTGCTCAACGACACCACGCTGCTGATCTACCCGAAGGCGGCCGACAAGGTCCAGCAATACCGGGACCTGACCACACGCACGTTCTACCTGAACAATGCCGACCCCAAGCAGGTCATGAGCATGCTCAAGCAGATCGTGAAGTCGAAGGATATCTATATCGACGAACGCCTTGGCATGCTCGTGATCCGCGACACGCCCGAGGCCGTGGCCGTGGCCGAACGGCTGGTGGCCGCCCACGACCTGCCGCAATCCGAGGTGATGTTCGACGTCCAGGTACTTGAAGTCAACAGCACCAACTCGTTGAACCTCGGCATACGCTATCCGCCCAGCGTTTCGGCTTCGGTCGCTGGCGCGGCCAAGGTTCCCGGCGTGATCACCTGGAACGAGCTGCGCCACCTGAACGGCGACAATATCGGCGTCAATCTTGGCGACCCCGTCGTCACGGCCAACCTGGCGCGCGAGACCGGGCAGGGCCAGTTGCTGGCCAATCCACGTATCCGGGTCAAGAACCGCGAGAAGGCCAAGATCATGATCGGCGATCGCCTGCCGGTGGTAACCACGGTCAACGGCAACGGCGTGGTCACGGAATCGGTCAGCTACCAGGACGTCGGCCTGCAGCTCGATGTGACGCCGACACTCTCGCAGGATGGCGAGATCGGCGTGAAGGTTACGCTGGAAGTGTCGAACGTGGTCAATACGATCAAGACGCAGACAGGTCTGATGGCCTATCAGATTGGCACCCGAAAGGCCGAAACCAACATGACGGCGCGCGACGGCGAGACACAGGTGCTGGCCGGCCTGCTATCCCGCAACGAACACGAGGGTGGCCAGGGCATTCCTGGTCTTGGCGATCTGCCGATACTCGACCGGATCTTCGGCAGCCGGCAGTCGAAGAAGACCTCCACGGAGCTTGTCCTGCTGATCACGCCGCGAATCGTACGCGATCTCCCGGTTCCGGCGGCGCACGTAACGGCGTTCAATAGCGGTCCGCAGGCCAGCATTACAACCGACCCGCTCGCACTCCCACCTTCGATACCCGCCACGCCAACCGCCGCCACAATGGCTCCCGCGGCCCGCGCACCCGCCCGGCCACCGGCGCCCGTCAGCGACGGCGGCAACGCGATCATGGAGGTCCGCTAGATGCCGCGTACGCATGCGGGCTTCACGTTGATCGAGGTCCTGGTCACGTTGACACTGCTGGCCACGCTGGCGATGGTGGCATGGCCGCTCGCGCGCATGGCCGCCGTTCAGGCGCGGGAAGTGGAACTTCGGCGCGCACTCTGGCAGATCCGCGAAGCCATCGACGCGCACAAGACGGCCATGGATGGCGGCCGCATCACCCGCATGGTCGGCTCCAGCGGCTATCCAGCAACGCTGTCCGACCTCGTCGACGGCGTGACAGACATCCGCAACCCGGCGGGCGCCAGGCTCTATTTCCTGCGCAGGATTCCGCGCGACCCGATGTGCGCATGCCCCGGCGTCGCGGACGCCGATACCTGGGGATTGCGCGCCTACGCAAGCCCCCCGGATGCGCCGGAGGCCGGCGACGATGTCTTCGATATCTTCTCCAAATCAGCGCTCATCGGCACCAATGGCATTCCCTACAAGGACTGGTAATGACAATGACCGCTGCATCCACACGGCGGCGCGCCGGGTTCACGTTGATAGAACTGCTCGTGGTACTGGCCATCATGGCCGCGCTGATGACGCTGGTGGTTCCCCGCTACGCCACGCAGACGGAACGCGCCGAGGAAGTGGTATTGCGCCACAACCTCCTGGCCATGCGTGAGGCGATCGACCGGTTCCACGCCGATCACGGCCACTATCCGCCATCGCTCGATGCGCTTGTGCAGCAATCCTACCTGCGGCAGATTCCGTTGGACCCGGTCAGCCGCTCTGCCAGCAGTTGGACAATCGTGCCGCCTCCGGTTGACTCACACACGCAGGCGATGTCCGACAGCGACGCCACCGCCGGCGTATTCGATGTCCGCAGCGGGGCGCAAGGGGAAACACGCGATGGCACGCCGTATCGCGAACTCTAGGCCGCGCCCGCGCGGGTTCACGCTCGTCTGGTGCCTGGCCGCGGTGGCAGTCATGGGGGTCTACCTGATGAAAGTCGGCGATGCCTGGCATATGCACGTCCAGCGCGAACGCGAGTTCGAACTACGGCACGCAGGCAGCGAAATCCGCACGGCCATCCGGCGCTACGTCGAGAATGGCGATGGCAGCTATCCGCGCAGCCTGCAGGACCTTGTCGAAGACACCCGCACCGGCCAAACGCGCCGCTGGCTGCGCCGCCCCTGGCGCGATCCGATCACTGGAGCGGACTGGCAGTACCTGAGCGCACCGGGCGATGGCTTCATGGGGGTTCACAGCAGATCGGACAAACGGCCGCTAAAGCAATCACGTTTCCCCGATGACGAGGCAGACATGGCCGGCGCGTCCACCTATGCCGACTGGCGCTTCGCCTACTGGCCAGACTTGAACTCGCCACGCACTTTCACACCGCGTTAGGAGTCGGAGAGACGGGTCCGAATGATGGTTAATTCATTAGAAATCGAATAATTTCCACACGAATCAGTTTCGGGGGCCACGTGCCGGATGCTTGATATTTTCGATGTGGAAGGCCCCAGCCTGGTGCTAAGCTTCGTGCCTGTCCGAAACATTCAGCCACAAGCCTAAATGTTCGGACATTTCGGCATCTTCCATCCCGCGCCACCGCCGCGGGCTCCCTACCAGGATTTCATGCCACGGCGGCCATCAGACCCGCCATCTGGAGCGGCGCTTCCGCCACGCATACTGCACGGGGGGAAGCACTGCGCATCGAACTACAAAACAGAGACATCGTGACTTTTCACTCCCTCGATTCCTTCCTGGCCGGGGTTGCCCGGCGTGACCCCAATCAACCCGAATTCTTCCAGGCCGTGAAGGAGGTCATGATGACCTTGTGGCCGTTCGTCGAGCGCAACCCGCGCTACCGCGAGCAGGCCCTGCTGGAAAGGCTTGTGGAACCGGAACGCGTGATTCAATTCCGCGTGGCGTGGACCGACGACCGTGGGCAGGTGCAGGTCAACCGCGGGTTCCGTGTACAACACAGCTCGGCGATCGGCCCGTACAAGGGCGGCATGCGCTTCCACCCGACCGTGAACCTGTCGGTGCTGAAGTTCCTGGGCTTCGAGCAGACCTTCAAGAACGCACTGACCACGCTGCCCATGGGCGGCGGCAAGGGCGGCTCGGACTTCGATCCCAAGGGCAAGTCCGACGCCGAAGTCATGCGTTTCTGCCAGGCGCTGATCGCGGAGCTATACCGCCACCTGGGCCCCGATACCGACGTGCCAGCCGGTGACATCGGCGTGGGCGCGCGCGAAGTCGGCTTCATGGCCGGCATGATGAAGAAGCTGTCGAACCAGTCCGCCTGCGTGTTCACGGGCAAGGGCCTGGCCTTCGGCGGCAGCCTGATGCGCCCCGAGGCCACCGGCTACGGCACCGTGTACTTCGCGCAAGAGATGCTGCATCGTCGCGGCCGCGAGTTCAACGGCCTGCGCGTGCTGATTTCGGGCTCCGGCAATGTGGCGCAGTACGCTGCCGAGAAGGCGATCGAATTGGGTGCCCGTGTGCTGACCGTGTCGGACTCCGGCGGTGTGCTGCATTACCCCGAAGGCATGAATGCCGAACAGCTTGCCGCACTGATGACATTCAAGAACGAGACGCGCGGCCGCCTGTCCGACTTCGCCGCGCAGCATGGCCTGCGCTTCGAGGCCGGCAAGACGCCATGGCACGTGCCCGCCGACGTGGCACTGCCGTGCGCCACGCAGAACGAGCTCGATGGGCACGATGCCGAACGGCTGCTGTCGAACGGCGTGTTCTGCGTGGCCGAAGGCGCCAACATGCCGTCCACGCTCGACGCCGTTGATCGCTTCGTGGCGGCCCGCATCCTGTACGCACCGGGCAAGGCCAGCAATGCGGGCGGCGTGGCCACCTCGGGCCTGGAGATGTCGCAGAACGCCATGCGCCTGGCATGGCATCACGCCGAGATCGACGAAAAGCTGCATGCCATCATGAAGGACATCCATGGCAACTGCATCCACTACGGCCAGAAGGACGATGGCTACATCAACTACGTGGAGGGCGCAAACATCGCCGGCTTCGTGAAGGTGGCGGACGCCATGCTGGCGCAGGGCGTGATCTGATCTCCCGATTCGCAGGACGAACGGGCGAGGAGCGAGGCGAGGCATTGACGAAAGTGGTCTGGGCTGGACATTGCCACAGCGATGTGGCATAAGACCCAATCCATTCACGCCAGATGGCAGCCCGCCTGCCATGCCTGACATTAGCCGATGCCCCGCCTCCCGCGCTTCGCCGTGACGTCCTGCCCTGCCATACGTGGCGGGGATGCGTGCGCCCGCGGCATGCAGATGGGCAACGCTGCTATTCACCCGACCACCCCGGTCCCGCTCGCCGTGCTTTTCCTGGCCGTGCGGGCCGCTCGGGGTATCCATATCCGGACCTGAGCTTTCCCGCACGGCACTTTGCATGCGGTGGCCGCCCCTGGCCCCGCAGTTCATCGTGCATCCAGGAGAAAGCCATGACCCCGATCTATTTTCAAACCGTTTGCGCCATCGCGGCGCTTGCCGCGCTTTACATCCTTCTCAACAGCTGACGGGAGGGAGACGATGGCACACGCTTTTGCGATGCCCCTGTGGGGGCAGGTACTGGCACGCGCGCTCGAACTGCGCATCGATGTCGCCCTGAATCCCGGCGACGTGGAGCACGAACTCGGCACGCTGCACGACCGCATTCGCCGCCCCGGTGACAAGCTGCACGGCATGCCGGAAGTACCGACGGGCCTTCCGGGGATACGCCTGCGCTACCGGGAAGCCGACGGCGAGTACTACGTGTACGTCGAGGACACCCGCTACGGGAAACTCGCGGGCTATACGGTCTTCAACCGCCTGATAGAAGTAAGCCGCCGCGCCGACCGCTGGGTCAGGGCGCCCCACACCAAGCTCGGGCCCGCCTACCAGCGCTGTGGCCTGGCCACGGCAATCTATGACTGGGCGCTGGATGGCGGGCTGTGCCTGATGAGCGGGGCGCGCCAGTCCGAAGGCGCCAACGCGCTGTGGCAGGCGCTGGCGAAGCGCCATACGCGCGGTTACGTCGATCTGCGAAGCAAGACGCTGACGTATCTGGGCGACGCCGTCAGCGAGAATGTACGGGACGACCTGCACACCCGCATGTTCCTGCTGGGCCGAGGCTGGACACTCACATCGTTCGCCGAGGCAACCGGCATGTCCGGACTGTACTGAGCCGGCCCCGGCGTCGATTCACACCACCGCCGTTGGCGGGGCCGCCTCGGCCGCTATGCTCTGGCGCAGGTTGTCGAGCATGTCATCGACCATCTCCTGCAGGCCGAACCGCGGCTTCCAGCCCCAATCGCTGCGCGCCGCGCTGTCGTCGATCGAGTCTGGCCAGCCCTGTGCGATGGCCTGCCGGTAGTCGGGTGCGTAGCGTACTTCGAACGATGGCACGCGCAGACGGATCGCGGCCGCAATCTCCGCCGGGGTGAAGCTCATGCCCGCGAGGTTGTAGCTGCCGCGCTCGCGCACCTGCTCGCGCGGCGCTTCCATCAGCTCCAGCGTGGCCCGGATTGCGTCGGGCATGTACATCATCGGCAACCGCTCGTCGGCTTCCAGGAAGCACGTATAGGGTTCCCCGCGCACGGCGTAGTGGAAGATATCTACCGCATAGTCGGTGGTGCCGCCGCCCGGAGGCGTCTTGTGGGAGATCAGCCCGGGATAGCGGACACTGCGCACGTCGACGCCATGGTTCTCGAAATACCAGCGGCACCAGCCTTCGCCGGCCAGCTTGGAGATGCCGTACACGGTCGTCGGCTCCATGATGGTCTTTTGCGGCGTGTCGATGCGCGGCGTGGTCGGCCCGAACGCGGCAATCGAACTGGGCCAGAACACCCGCTCGATGCCGTGGTGCCGCGCGGCTTCCAGCACGTTCAGCAGCCCGGTCATGTTCAGGTTCCATGCCCACTGCGGCGCTTTCTCGCCAGTGGCCGACAACGCGGCCGCCAGCAGATAGATCTGCGTGATGCCATGCCGCTCGATCACGGTCGTCAGTTCGCCGCGGTCCGTGACGTTGAGCATCTCGTGGGCGATATGCACGTGGCGGCCCGTCGGCACCACATCGGAAGTCACCACCTGTCCGCGGCCGTGGCGTTCGGCCAGCGCCAGTGCAAGCTCAGACCCGAGTTGCCCGTTGGCGCCGATGATCAGGATCTTCGGCGCGGTCCTGGTTGCGGCGCTCATTGAATCAACCCCAGTTCGCGCCCGGCCTGCGCGAAGGCGTCCAGCGCCGCCTGCAGCGTCGAGGTATCGTGTACCGCGCTCATCTGCACGCGAATGCGAGCCTGGCCCTTCGGTACCACGGGGAAGAAGAAGCCCACCACGTAGACGCCGAGTTCGAGCAGGCGCTCGGCCAGTTTCTGCGCGCGCTCGGCGTCGTAGACCATGATCGGCACGATTGGATGGTCGCCGGGCTTGATATCGAAGCCAATCCTTGCAATGCCCTCCCGGAAGAACTTCGTGTTTTGCTCGAGCCTGTCGCGCAACTCGGTACTGCCTTCGAGGATGTCGAGCACGGCAATGCTGCCGCCGACGATGGCCGGCGCCACGGTGTTCGAGAA
>JAFAJB010000070.1 GCA_019236395.1 Cupriavidus sp. | reverse complement strand
AGATCCTCGGTATGCCAGCCCGAATGCTCGCCGGAGAACGCATCGACGAGACCATCCATCAGCATGCTGTCATGCAGAACGCTGTCGCCCATGCGCTGTCCCCAGCGCCCGGCGGGCATCAGGTAGGGGGCACGGTCCATGTTCTCCATGCCGCCTGCGATGGCAATGTCAACATAGCCCAGACGCACCTCGTCGGCCGCCGAGGCAATGGCCTGGGCGCCGGACCCGCATACACGGTTCACGCTCATCGCGGGTACGGAGACGGGAATGCCTGCGTGGATGGCCGCCTGGCGCGCCGGATTCATCCTGTTGCCGGCCTGGATGACGTTGCCAAACACGACCGAGCCGACCAGCGCCGGGTCCAGGCGGGCTCGCTCCAGCGTTGCGCGAATCGCCGTGGCGCCCAGTTCGGTTGCCGGAATGGTCTTCAATGAGCCGTTGAACGCGCCAATCGGCGTGCGAACGGGCTGGCAAAGTACGACTTCCTTGTTGCTCATTTCATCCTCGCTTGTCAGGAGTGAATCAGGGGTGATCAATGGGCGTCCGCGGACGGGGCGGTCGGCGCGGCGACCTTGCGCATCAGCGGGACCATCAGCGTTGCGATGACAAAGCACGCGAAGATGGCCAGGAACGCGTCCGCATAGGTGAGCGTGTGGGCCTCGCGCATGGCCAGTGCCCAGAGCTGCTTGAGGGCGGCGGCATTGCCATCGGGGATCTCGTTGTTCAGCGCCATTGCGTGGGTGGTCGCATCGTTCAGGAATGCGGTCATCGACTCGTTGCGGATGTTCAGATGCTCCGCCAGGCGCAGGAAGTGAAGGTTGGTCCGGTCGTTGAGGATCGTGGCGCATGCGGCGATGCCGATGGCGCCGCCGAGGTTACGCATCAGGTTGAACAGGCCGGAAGCGAGCTTGAGCCGCGCGGGAGGCAGCCCGCCCAGTGTCAGCGTGACCGTGGGCGCCACCGCGAACTGTTGCGCCACGCCGCGCAGGGCCTGCGGGAAAAGCAGCTCCGCGCCGCCCCAGTCGTGGGTGATCGGGGCAAAGTTCCACATCGACAGCGCGAACAGCGCAAGGCCGACCATCATCAACCAGCGCAGATCCACGCGGTTGGCGAGAAAGGCGTAGAACGGGATCGACATCACCTGGAACAGGCCGGTGGAGAAGATCGCCAGCCCGATCTGTAGCGCGCTGAAGCCGCGCACCTGCCCCAGGAACAGCGGTGTCAGATAGATCGTGGCGAAGATGCCGATGCCGGTCACGAACGAGAAGAAGCACCCAAGCGCGAAGTTGGTGTCCTTCAGCGCGCGCAGGTCGACCACGGGGTTCTTGTACGTCAGCGAACGCCACAGGAACCCGATGCCTGACAGGCCCGATATCCAGGCGGTTGTCAGGATCGTCTGGTCGCCGAGCCAGTCCCAGCGCGGGCCTTCCTCCAGCGTGTACTCCAGGCAGCCGAGAAACAGCGCCATCAGCACGATGCCGACGTAGTCAGCGCCCTTCAGCAGCGACCAGTCGGGTTCGTCGATCTTGACGAGCATCGGCACAGCGATCGTGACGAATATGCCAGGCACGAGGTTGATGAAGAACAGCCAGTGCCACGAGAAGTTGTCGGTGATCCAGCCGCCGACGGTAGGGCCGAGCGTCGGCGCCAGCGACGCCAGCCCGCCGATGATCGCCGCCGACGCCACACGCTGGCGTCCCTGGAAGAACGCGAACGCGGTGGTGAAGACCATCGGAATCATCGAGCCGCCCAGAAAGCCCTGCGCGGCGCGGAAGGCGATCATGCTCTCGATGTTCCATGCGATGCCGCACAGCAGGCTGGTGATGGTGAATCCGGCCGCGGAGACGGCAAACAGCCAGCGCGTGGACATGACGCGGGCCAGCCAGCCGGACAGCGGAATAACGATGATCTCGGCGATCAGGTAGGCGGTCTGGACCCATACCGTCTCGTCCGCGCCGGCGGAGAGGCCGCCACCGATATCGCGCAGTGAAGCGGAAACGATCTGGATATCGAGCAGGGCGATGAACATGCCGACGCACATCGACGCGAAAGCGAACACCTTTGCGCCCGTCGACATCTCGCTGGGCGAGTGTGTGGGCACCGGTGCCGGTGAGGGCGTGGGTGCGGGTGTTATGGCCGCTTTCTGCGCGGCGGGGCTGATGCTGACGTCTGAGCTCATGACTTGCTCGCTTCCTTGGAGCCCTTGGTATCGACTTCCGCCACCACCGACAGTCCGGGGCGCAGCGTGCCGAGCTTCGCGTCCTCGTCATCGAGGACGATGCGGACCGGTACGCGCTGAACGATCTTGGTGAAGTTGCCGGTGGCGTTTTCCGGCGGCAGCACGCTGAACTGAGCGCCTGTGGCCGGGGCCAGGCTTTCTACGCGGCCGTGGAAGACACGGCCCGGCATTACATCGGCCACGACCGTGGCGCGCATGCCGGGCCGCATATGGGCGAGCTGGCCTTCCTTGAAATTGGCATCGACCCAGAGCCCGCGCGCGGGCACGATCGACAGCAACTGCCCGCCGTTGGGCGCGTAGACGCCAACGCGTGCGCGGCGGTTGCCCACGGTGCCATCCACAGGGGCGCGAAGTTCGGTGTATCCAAGATTGAGGCGGGCAATGTCGCGCTCGGCGATTGCCTGGGTCAGCGCCGCCTGCGCCTGCTGCCTTTGCGTGGCGATCACGTCCAGTTGGCGCAGCGCGGCTTCGGCGCTGGCCCTGGCCTTCTGGCCGTTGGCAAAGGACTGTTTGAAATCGGCATCGGCCTTCTGGGAGCTCTGGATGGAGACTGCCGATTTCTCGACGAGGCTGGCATAGCGGGCCTGGTCATCGCGGGCTCGCTTCGTGTCGGCGTCCACGGCGGCAACGCCAGCGCGGGCCTCGGCGATCACGGCCTGCTGCAGCTTTTCCCGCGCATCGAGATTGGCGATCAGCGCCTGTTCGGACGCCACCGCGCCTTCCGCCTTGGCCAGCGCAGCGCGGTAGTCGCGGTCATCGATGCGTGCCAGCAGATCGCCCGCATGCACCTGCTGGTTGTCCGTCACCAGCACCTCGGCGATATAGCCGGGAACCTTGGCGGCGATCAGCGTCACGTCCCCGCCTACATAGGCGTCGTCGGTGTTCTCCACGAAACGCGCCTGCGTCCACCAGTGATAGCCGTATCCCGCGGCGGCCACGGCGATCAACGCGCCGGCGCCCCGGATCAGCAGCGCCCGCCTGTTCAATTTGAGTCTGGTCGGGGCCGCTTCGGAAGGGGCGCGGTTGGCGGTGGTGGTGCTTGTCATGACTGTGCTCCGTGATCAGATCGCGCCCGTTGCGGACGCGGAGGTACTTGTATCGGTGTGCTTTGCCCTGGACGCCTGCTCCAGGCGAGCGCGAAGGCCCGCACTGGCCGCGGGGCCCGGTGCGATGTAGTGATCGGCTTCGGTGATTGGCTTGCCCGTTGCGGAGTCGACGAGCGCCAGTTGGACGGTGTTTCCGGATTGGCGGTCGACCAGCCGGAGGATCTCGCCCTCGGGCGCGAAGTGGCGGATTCCCCATGCCAGCAGGGTCAGCAGAACCGGGCGGAAGTCGTGTCCGCGATCGGTCAGCACATAGTCGTCGCGGGGCGGATGGGCGCTGTACTGACGCCTGGTCATCATCCCGGCCTCCACCAGCGTGTTCAGGCGCCGGGTCAGCATGTTCGGCGCAATGCCAAGCCGCTTCTGGAATTCGTCGAAGCGGGTGGAGCCGTAGAACGCTTCGCGCAGGATCAGGATGCTCCAGGGGTCACCCACGCGTTCGACGCCGCGTGCCATTGGGCAGGGCGCATCCTTGTGTGACTTCTTCAGCATTGTTTTCCCCTTCGAAAAAGAGGTTGCTATCAACGTGAAAGTTAGTCTAGGCTAGTCACTATCATCATGCAAGAAAGTTTTTGCGTGAGCCCTGATGGAACGAATCAGCAGACAGCAGAAGGAATCGACATGACATTGCAAGCACTTCAGCGCGCAACGACTATTGCGGCCGCCGCGTTCGCCGCACTGGGGCTGGCCGCCTGCGCGGTTGGCCCGGACTACCGCACGCCTGATAGCCCGATGCCAGCCCAGTACCAGCACGCGGCCGACGTGGCATCGATCAATGCGGCACGCGAACCGGTTGCGCTGGACACCTGGTGGTCCGGATTCCAGGACCCGGTCCTGACGAAGATCGTTGAGCGGGCGCTGGAGCAGAACCTCGACATGGCGGCGTCGATCGCCCGCGTACAGCAGGCGCGTGCCGCCGCGAACTTCGCCGGGGCCGAACTGCTGCCGCAGGGCAATGCGTATGGCGATGTGACCAAGCAGCGCCAGTCGCTGGAAAGCCCGCTGGGCAAGATCGGCAGCACGTTCCCCGGGTACAGCAGGAACCAGACGCTCTACTCGGTGGGTGCCGCCGCCACATGGGAGATCGATATCGCAGGCGGCCTGAGGCGCGGCGCGGAGGCCGCCGACGCGGAGCTGCAGGCGGCCGAAGCCAGCCACATGGGGGTTCGGATACTGGTCGCGGCCGAGGCCGCCGACGCGTACTTCCGCGTGCGCGGCGCGCAAGCCCGGATCGCGATTGCCCGGCAGCAGGTGGAGACCAACCAGCGGTTGCTCGATCTCGTAAAACTGCGTCTTGCCGATGGCATCGGCGCCGAGCGCGAGCGGGCGCTGGCCGAAGCGCAGCTTGCGCAGACCCGCGTCACGATCCCGCCGCTGCAGATCGAACTGGAAACACAGCTCAACCGGCTGGACGTGTTGATGGGGGCGCAGCCAGGCACATACGCCGCGGAACTGCGTGATTCGAAGTCGGAGATGGTTGTTCCGCAGGTGGCACTGGCGCAGGGCCCGGCCAACCTGCTGCAGCGCCGCCCGGACGTGATTGCCGCCGAGCGTCGCCTGGCGGCATCGAACGCACGGATTGGCGTGGCCACGGCGGAGTACTACCCGAAGCTGTCGCTATCGGCATTGCTTGGGTTTGAAAGCCTGTCGGCTGGCAAGCTGTTCACGGCACAGGCGTTTCAGCCGGCTGTTGGGGGTGCGCTGCGCTGGCGACTGTTCGATTTCGGCCGGGTGAACGCCGAGGTGGCGCAGGCCAAGGGCGCCAATGCCGAGGCACTGGCCAACTATCGCAAGTCGATGTTGCAGGCCACCGAGGATGTCGAGAACGCGCTGATCTCGCTGGCGCAGCTTGAATCGCAAAACCGCGAACTGGCCGTCGAGATCGATGCGCATGTGCGGGCGCGCAATGCGTCGGAGGATGCCTACAAGGGTGGGGTGGTCAGTCTCTACGAAGTGCTCGACGAAGATCGCCAGCTGCTGGCTGCACGTGACCAGCAGGCCAGCGTGCGGGCCGACAACGCGCGCGCCGCCGTTTCGGCATTCCGGGCGCTGGGCGGCGGGTGGTCCTGACAGGTGGGTACCGGGGCTAGCGGGGCAACGGCTGCGAGCCCGATCGGGGCTTCAGCCTGAGTTTCAATCTGAATGCAGGGGCGTTCCGCTGTGGAACGCCTCGGCGAACTGGTCGGAGTAGATCTCGGCCAGTGCCATGCGCAATGCCGCGGCGCGCTCCGGCCCATAGACCTTCTCGAAGCGGTCCTGCGCCTGCCGCCAGAGCCGGTTCGATTCGGCCAGCTTGGCGCGGCCTGCCTCGGTCAGTGCCACCCGGCGGCTGCGGCCGTCTGCTTCATCCCGCATCAATACCAGGTAGCCGTCGCGTTCCAGCGGCTGGATGTTGCGCGCCAGCGCGGAGCGGTCCAGCACCATTGCATGGGCCAGCTCGGTCATGCTCGGGCGGTCACCGCGCGAGACGTGCAGCAGGATCGAACGTTGCGACACGCTCAGCCCGCACGGGGCCAGCGCCGCGTCGTAGAGCTGGGTGATGCGCCGCGTTGCCTTGCGCAATGCGGAGCCATTGCAGACCAGGGGGTCCTTTTGTATCGATGATGTCGACGGTGGCATTGTCGGCTCCTTGTCTGCTGGCGTGGCCTGCATGAACCCGCTTTGTGCGCCACGCGTGGCGTGGCGGCGTCATGCAATCGGCATCAGTGTAATCGATCTTGACGGATAGGGGCATATGCACATATCTTGATCGGTAAGATGCGTGCATATGCAAATATCTCGATCCCGAATCGAACGGACGCCGCAGGAGAGCAGGCCATGACGATGAATCCACCCAGCCCGGCAGCGCTGCCGGCTGCCAACCCCCGCCTGCGGACAATGCTGGAGGCCCCGATCGTGCCGACGCTGGCGCGCATGGGCTGGCCCAACATGCTGATGATGCTGGCGCAGGCATCCACCGGGCTGATCGAGACATGGTTTCTTGCCCGGCTCGGCACGGACGTACTGGCGGGGGTGGCAGTAGTGACGCCGGTGCTGATGCTGATGCAGAACATGTCGCAGGGCGCTATGGGCGGTGGTATCTCGTCGGCGGTGGCGCGCGCGCTGGGTGCCGGCAATGCCACCGAGGTCGGGCAACTGGCGCGCCATGCGCTGGCCATCAATCTGCTGATCGGCATGGTTTTCTCGCTGGTGCTGCTGGTCGGCATGCGGCCGCTGTTCGCGCTGCTGGGCGCGCATGGCGCGGCGCTCGATGCGGCCTGCGCCTACGGCCGGGTGCTGTTTGCCGGCTTGCCGCTGATGTGGGCGATGAATGCGTTTGCCAGTGTCATTCGCGGCACGGGGAACATGTCGATGCCGGGCATGGTGATCTGCAGCGGGGCCGCGCTGCTGATTCCGTTGTCGCCCGCGCTGATTTTCGGGCTGGGGCCGCTGCCCAGGCTGGGCGTGGCCGGCGGCGCCTGGGCACTGCTGGTCTACTACGCCGTGGGCACCATGGTGCTGGGCTGGTACTGTCTTTCGGGCCGATGCGCGGCGCGCCTGTCCGCCGGACCGCTGCACTGGGCGCCGATGCGTAGCATCCTGACCGTTGGTGCGCTGGCCTGCCTGAACCCGATCCTGACCAATACGCTGATCGGCGTCACCACTGCCCAGGTCGGGCACTACGGTGGCACCGCCGCGCTGGCCGGCTATGCGACGGCTGCGCGGCTCGAATACCTGCTGATCCCGATCGCGTTCGGACTGGGCGCGCCGATGGTCGCGCTGGTCGGTGCCAACATTGGCGCCGGACAGGACCTGCGTGCCCGGCGCATCGCCATTACCGGCGGTTGCATGGCGTTCGCGCTTGCGGAAATCGTCGGTCTGGCAGCAGCGATCTGGCCACAGGCGTGGCTGCGGCTGTTCGGGGCCGATGCGCATCTGATCGAAGCGGGGTCCCAATACCTGCACGTTGTCGGCCCGTTTTACGGCTTCTTCGCGATGGGCTTCTCGCTCTATTTCGCGTGCCAGGGGGCCAATCGCCTCAGGTGGCCGCTGACGGCGGGCGTGCTGCGCTTCCTGCTGTTCGCGGGCTGCGGGTCGGCGGCGCTGGCGCTGAGCGCCTCCATGACGCAGTACTTCGCATTCGGCGCGCTTGGCATGATGGTCTACGGTGGCTGCATTCTCTGGTCGATCGCGTCAGGCGACTGGGATCGCGCCAAACCCCGGCCCCGGCAGGCCACGGCTTGACCGCGCGTGACGCCGGGGGGGCACAGCAGCGGCCTGAATCAACCGCGAGGGAAGGTCACTATCGTCGCTTCCATCCCGGCCATTTCTCCCGCGGCGTCGATGGCCTGTTCGATCGCATCGAACGGGAAGGTTTTCAGGCCGATCGTATCGAGCGAAAGCTGCCCCGCGCGGACCAGTGCCACCAGCGCACGGTAGTCCGCCGGCGAGTACATGAAATGGCCGATCAGCTCCCAGCTGTTGCGCAGCATCTGCGCGTAAGGCAGCGGTAGCGGCACGCTCATGCTGCCCATCAGCACCATGCGGCCGCGCCGCTTGAGGCTGTTCAGCGCCACGAGCGTGCTGTCCGGGTCGGTGGCCTGGCCAACCATGTCGAACGCGAGGTCGACCCCGCCGGGTGCGGCGCTCCGGATCGCCGCGCCGTCGGCGGCGGCATCACCGCCCAGCACCACCGGCCGCACCCGGCCATCGCCGAGCCGGGCCAGTGATTCGAGCGGACCGGCGCGGCGCCCCAACGCGAGCACGTTCGATGCGCCCATTGCCAGCGCCGCCAGCACGGCTGCCGAACCGAACGCGCCGGTGGCTCCGTTGACCGCGACCGTCTCGCCCGCAATCAGTCGACCCCGCCGCAGACCGCCAAACGGAATCGCGAACTTGGACAGCGTGGCCAGTCGCTCGGACGCAATATGATCGAGCCCCTCGAGCGGGATCAGTGTCGATGACGGGAATTCGACCACTTCGCGCAGCGTACCGTGCGGGAAATCGCCCTGCAGCGGGGCGCTGTCGGCGCTGATGCCGGTCAGGCCGATCAGGATCTCCGCCGGTGCATCGACGCTTTCCGTGCTGGTCAGGTACGGATTGACGGCCACGCGCTGCCCCACCCGGAAATGGTGGACACCGGCGCCAGTCTCGATGATCGTGCCAATGCCGTTGGTGCCGGGCGTGAACGGGCCGGGCGGGTAGGCGTATGGCAGCGCGCCGTTCAGATAGGCGCGCGTGTAGCTCAGCAGCGGCACTGCTTCCATGCGTACGAGCACGGCGCCAGGCCGGGCACGCGGTGTGTCGATGTCGCGCAGTGCAAGCGGTTGACCGGGTTGGTCGAGCATCCAGGCTTTCATGATCGGGGCTCCATGGTGGGTCGGTGTGTGCCTTGTACTGTAGGCGGACCGGACGTATTCTTGAAATCGATCAGACAGATACGAGGTATAAACGTGGTCGATTTCAAGGGCGTGGACCTGAACCTGCTGGTCACGCTGGACGCCTTGCTGGACGCGCGCAACGTCACCCATGCGGCGGAACGGCTCGGGCTCACGCAGCCTGCCGTATCGGCCCAGTTGGCGCGGCTGCGCCGGATCTTTGGCGATCCCTTGCTGATGCCGGCCGATACGGGGCGCGGCATGATCGCGAGCGCCCGGGCGCTGGCGCTGGTGGAGCCGCTGCACGCCGCGCTGAAGGACCTGGAGTCGGTCGTGCGCCAGCGGCCGGCATTCGATTCGATGGCCGATGCGCGCCGCTTCGTCATCGCGGCCAGCGACAACGCCACCTCGACGCTCGGCATGTCCTTGCTGGAACACCTGCCTGCGGTTGCGGGGGATGGGGTGCGCATGGCCTTTGTTCACGCACGGCAATCCGATATTGCCGCGCAGCTCGAATCAGGCGAGGTAGACCTGCTGATCGGCTCCGAACGCATGGTCCCGCCCACCATGCGGGCACGCAAGCTGGTCGACGAGACATTCGTAATGGCGCAGCGCAAGGCCCATCCCAGGGGGATGCGCCGGCTCACGCTCGACACCTACTGCAAGCTCCGTCACGTGCTGGTTTCCACCAGCGGCGGCAGCTTCTTCGGCTTTGTCGACGAGCAACTCCAGTTGCTGGGGCGGTCACGCGATGTCGCGGTGTCCGTCCAGGCATTCACGGTGGTGCCGGACTTGTTGTGCCACAGCGACTACGTCTGTACGATGCCGGCACGGCTGGTGGCCCGTTATGCCGATCGGCTCGATGCCTTCGCGCTGCCGTTCGATGTCGCTGGGTTTTCGCTCAGTGCGGCGTGGCATCCGCGCAATCACGCGGACCCCGCGATCGAATGGCTGAGGAACACGCTTGGCCAGGTGGCCAGCGAGACAGGACTGTCCGCGCGGCGCAGGGCAGGCGGCCAGCCGGACTGACGTTGGAAGAGATCGGAACCATTCACGCTCGCCCGTGCGGGCGCAACAGGAAATCACATGCAAAGAACCCGGGTACTGCTGATTGCCGCCATCGCGGCGCCACTGCTTGCGGCTTGTGCCGGCGGTAACAGCACGGAGTACATCCAGTCGCAGGAGCCCAAGCGTATCCATTCGAAGGCCAGCGTCGGCGATCTGGTCCAGTGCCTGAAGAGCAAGCTGGAGGAGCAAGCCAGCATCGTTCCCTATTCGGAACCCGGCAAGGTCGATGTGCGCGTTGGCTACGCGTCAAGCTCGGACACGCGGTACTTCTATCTGGTCAACCTGCGTCGTGCCGAACAGGGTACGGACGTGGAGATTCGCAGCGCCGGCGAGTGGCATCCGATCCTGCGGCAGGGGCGTATTGAAGGGATCGTGGAAGACTGCAAGCCCGGCGCGGCAAGCGCAAGGTAAAGCAGGTCTGGCCTGACTCCCCGCTCTCATTTGCGGGAGAGGGGAGAAAAACCAGCACCCCAGACGCTAGCTCAGCCTGGGGTCTTTTTTTGGACGCTTCGCAGAATATCCGGTTAATCCGACTCGCTTATGCAAAGAAGGCGGGAAGTTCGGCACTGGATGGTGGAATAAATTCGGCCTGTCAGCGGTTTACATGTTGACGGCGCAGGGCCGCTTCAGGCCAGGCGCGGCCGGGTGACTTCCCGGCGAGCACATCAACAATCGAAACGAAGACGATACAGGGAGGGGCGGTCCGGCGCGGGTCTCTGATGACACGCCGGGAGGTAGCAAGGCAGGGGACATATCATGAACGGGCGCGGGGTTTGCAGGATCGCCCTGGCATTGTTGGCAGGGGCCGCGATGGCCGCCGGCGGTCCGGCGTTGGCCGGCAATCACGGCGGTGGCGGTGGCATGCACGGCGGCGGTGGTGGCATGCGCGGTGGCGGCATGCAAGGCAGCTTTCAGGGGCACGATGGCTTTCACCATGACGGCTTCCACCATGACGGATTCCACCACGACGGATTCCACCATGGGCACGTGGCCTTCGTGGTAGGCGTCGGCTGGCCGGGGTGGTGGGGGTATCCGTACTACGGTGGCTGGCCGTACCCGGTTTCCTACCCCGCTTCCTACTACGCGCCGCCAGCGCAGTACATCGAGCAAGGCGATGGGTCGGATGCGAACGCGTGGTGGTACCGCTGCGACCAGCCCAGTGGCTATTACCCGTATATCAAGGAATGTCCGGGTGGCTGGCAAACGGTGCCGGCCCAGCCAATGCCTTAATGCCGAGGCCGTGATGAAGCCGCGTTCAGTAAGCCTGCTGATGGCAGCCGCTCTCGCTCTCGTTATTGGCGCCTGTACGACGATGCCGTCGGGCCCCAGCGTGATGGTGCTTCCGGGCAGCAAGAAGACGTTCGACCAGTTTCTCAGTGATGACCATACCTGCCGCCAGTTCGCGCTGGGCCGGGTCGGCGGCGTCAGTGCGCACCAAACCTCCACCACAGCGCCGGTGACCAGTTCGGCGAGCGGTGGCGGATATACAAGCGACTCAGCGGACAGTGCGCAGTACCAGTATGACGCGGCCTATATTCAATGCATGTACGCCAGCGGACACCGGGTCCCGGCCTATGGCCAGATGCTGGCGGCGCCGCCCGCGACGCCTCCAGCCGACTACAAGCCATACTCCCCACCACCGGGACCGCAGGGGTACGCCCCCTGAGCTTCGTGATTTGCGGCAGTGCGGAACGGAATAATTCCAGGCAGCCAGGCGTTTACTCAGACGGGCCATCGTTCTTCCGTCAAGGAGGCGCCGTGTGCGATTCACCACTCTGGTTCCGGGCCACCCGCGGGCACGCGATCTCCGAGCTTGTGCTCGTCACTTTCGCATTGCTGCCGGCCGGCGTCGTCAGCCAGACCCAGCCAGCCGAGGCGGACGGGCGGCCCGATCGGTACGTGCTGCAACGCTCGAGCGTCACGTTCGATGTCGACGCGTTCTCCCACTCCCAGATCAATATGCGCTTTCACCGCGTGACTGCGGAGCTCGAAGGGACGCAGGCCGGGCTGGACTCGGGCCGCGTCATCGTGACGATCGATGCCGCAAGCCTGGAGGCGCGCCCGCGCTTCCTGTCTCCGATCATCCGGGGTGGCGGCATGCTCGATGTGGCCCGCTACCCTGAGATCCGCTTTGTCAGCACGCGTTTTGTACGGACCGGAGAAGGCAGCGGGTGGCTTCTCGGCAACCTCACGATCCACGGCATCACGCGCCCGGTCAGCCTTCTCGTAGCAACAGGCGGCGCCGGGGGAAGCACGCAGATCGACGGCGAACTTGACTTCTCCGCGGCCGGTGAAGTCAGCCGCCGCGAGTTTGGCCTGTCTGCCTGGTTTCCCACCGTGGGCGACGCCGTGCACATGAATATCCAGGTGGAGTTCGTGCGTGGGCCTTGAAGCGCCCGGCACTACCAGGGCGTGTTCACCGATGCGACATAGGAGCACATCATGTCGACTCGAATTCTTGCGGCGCTGGCGGCCGCATTCCTTCTTGCAGCTTGCGGTGGAGACGGGGACCAGCCCGAAACCACGACCGGCATGAGTGGCGGTGGCTCGTCGGCGAGCACTCCCGGAGTCCAGCCGACGCCTGGCACCGGCACCGGCGGTGGCAGTGCCGGCAGCGGTGGTGGCGCAGGCGGGGCTGGGTCCGGAATGTAGCGGGTGGGAGATGCGCTGAAGCGACTACAAGGTCAATTGCCGCTGGTATAACGCAACGTCCAGACGGTTGCCGTATTCGTGTTGTCATTCACTGCCGCGAACTGCGACCGACGCCCGACGTCGATCGATTTCCGCGACTGCCCAATCCGGGCATGGCGTTGAGATCGTGTCACCTTGGGATAGACTTCGTCGTGTCCAGCGGTCCTGGCCCCAAGCGCAAAGGCAAGATCAGGGCGGGCCGCTTCCCCACAGATCTGGAGATACGCATGACGGGCTGGTTCGCAAGGCTTGCCGGCGCGCTTGGCTGCGCGCTGATGTTCCTGTCCATCCCTGCCGGCGCTGCCGATACCGCGACGCTGACGGTCGTCGCCGGCGCCCAGGAGCGAAGCTGGACGCGTCAGGAACTGTTGAAGGACCGTCGTCTGACCAGTGTGACGGTGGAAGACGACAACCTGAAGCGCCGCCTGACCTTCAAGGCGATCCCAGTGCCCGATCTGCTGCGCGGCCTGCCGGTCTCCGCCGACTCCACCGCCACCACGGCGGCCAGCGACGGCTATATCTCCCACTTGCCCGTGCGCCTGCTGATTGCCGAAGGCGCTGGCGTGCCCCGTGCCTGGCTGGCCGTGGAAGACGCCGCCGCCCCCTGGCCGAAGCTCAAGGGGCAGGACATTGGGCCGTTCCGGCTGATCTGGACGGTGCCGAAGGGCCAGGCCGGCGCCGCGATCAACGAGAGCTTGTGGACATACAGCATCGTCCGTATCGACGTCACCGCGTCGCCGGCCGAGCGTTTCGCAGCGATCCGGCCGGCCGCGGGCCTGCCTGCGGATGGGCCGGTCATGCGCGGTTTCGCGACGTTCCAGCGGGTTTGCTTCTCGTGTCATTCGATGAACCGGATGGGCGACGCCAACCTGGGACCGGACCTGAACGTGCCATACAGCGCGGTGGAGTACCTTGGCGACGAGAAGCTGAGCGCCCTGATCCGCGACCCGCAGTCGGTGAGATGGTGGCCCGGTGCGCGTATGTCGTCGATCGATCAGAGGACCTTGTCCGATGCCGATCTGAAGGACCTGCTGGCGTACCTGCACCACATGGCTGGCCGCAAGGCGCCGCCGCCGGGGGGAGGGTCCTGATCTTCGGGACGTGCAGGGATGCACAGGGGACGCATGGGAAGCATAGGGATACCATGCACGTGTTACGCACCTGGTAACCAACAACAATGAAGAGGGATCGTGACCACTGCGGACTCGACGCACCCGGATAGCGCACGCGGCGACAGCCCGGTGCGAGACGTCATCGCCGGTTTTTCGATTGCCGGCCTGCTGCTGCCGGAGGCCGTGGCCTATGCCGGCATCGCCAACCTGCCGCCGCAGGCGGGCCTGATCGGCCTGCTGGTGGGCCTGGTGGCCTACGGGCTGATCGGGACCAGCCGCTTTGCCGTGGTGTCTGCGACCTCGTCTTCAGCCGCCGTGCTGGCAGCCATCACGGTATCGATGGCCAGCGATGACCCGGCGCTCAGGCTGCTGCTGGGCGCGGGACTCGTGATCCTGGCTGGTGTCTTCCTGGTCCTGGCCGGCCTGTTCCGGCTGGGTGGCATCACCGAGTTCATCGCCAAGCCAGTGCTGCGCGGATTTACGTTCGGGCTGGCCATCACCATCATCCTGAAGCAGGTCGCGAGCGTGGTGGGCGTCCATCCCTCGCATGGCGACCTGCCGCGCTTCGCTTACGAGTTGATCCACGAGGCATCGGTCTGGAACCTCAATGCGCTGGTCCTCGCCACGGTTGTCCTGCTGATGCTGTTCGCGATGTCGCGTTGGAAAAACGTGCCGGGACCGCTGGTCGTCATTGTGCTTGGCATTGCGCTGGCCTACGGCGTCGACCTGCATCACTATGGCATTGGGCAGGTCGGCACGATCGACCTGGCCAACGTGTCATTCGACATTCCCGATTTGCCTCGAGCCGAGTGGCTTCGCCTCGGCGAACTGGCGTTTGCGCTGGTGCTGATCCTGTATGCGGAATCGTACGGGTCGATTCGGAGCTTTGCGCTCAAGCATGGTGACAAGACGTCGGCGGACCGTGATCTGATCGCGCTTGGTGTGGCGAACCTGGGCTCGGGCTTGCTGCACGGCATGCCGGTAGGGGCCGGCTATTCGGCCACCTCGGCCAATGAGGCGGCCGGAGCGCGGTCCCGCCTGGCGGGCTGGTGCGCTGCGGTGGTCGTTGCCGTGATCGTTGCCGTGCTGCTGCCGCAACTGGCGCTGACACCGGAGCCGGTGCTGGCC
>JAFAJB010000246.1 GCA_019236395.1 Cupriavidus sp. | reverse complement strand
GGCCATCGGTGCTGCCATCGCTATCGCTATCGCCCTAGTGTCCCCGGGTCGAAGCTGCGCGCTGTGATCGGGTAACGAAGCCGCCTTGTGGTGCAACGCCGCCGCCGGTCTTTGCCGTTGCGGCCTGGTTTCGCGATGTACCAGACTGGCTCATGGGAGTTGCCGGAGGAGCACCCTTCCCCTCGCCGTGTGATTGCCGTGCCGGACCCTTCATGATCGCCTCCATGTTGCGCATGAGTGTCGCCCAAGGTGTGTGTGCCGAGTGCGGCATGCTGGGTTGATAGGGCAGACGTGTTCTCTCACACGTCGCAAACTTTTGACGGGTCGAGGCACGGGGAGGTTCGGTGCATGAAGCCCTGGAATGATTGCTGCAACAATCAGCTAGTCCCGGGAAGGCACGCCCCGGGCAATCCAGCCTGTGTAGGTCAACCAGAGACCGATGGCCAGCGGAAGCACGAAGATCAGTCGGACCGATTGCGTCGATCCGGCCATATTGGCAGCCTCCGCATACCAGTCCGGGACCGCCAGCAATGCCACGCCCCGCAGTGCGATGAACCACCCAAGCAGCGAGATCAGGATGGCTGCGAGCCCGCGCCAATACTGGTGGAAGGCGATGATCGCCACGCCTCCGAAAAGCATGGCACTGCCGGTTACCCAGACGAGCGCCGGTTCACTGAAGAAAGACGTCGCGTATCGGTCCATGGTGGGAGCCCGGATGATGATCAGGCTCGCTTCGATGACAAGACATGGGCCCATGACGCGGGCAAAGGCCCGTGTCCGAGGTTGAAGCACTGGTGCCTGTGGTGTCGAAGTCATGAGTCGCCCCTGGCGTACTGACGCATGGGTAATGTAGTGGATGTCGTTGGTATTGCGGGTACACCCGGTTGCGCCGCGAGAAAACAGGGAGCAGTATGCTGCCCGCGCGTGCTGCGGAGCACCCGCATGTTCAACTCGCAAAACACGATGAAACTTCACCACATCCCGCGCCTCGCCATGGTGGCGCTGGCCATCCTCGCCGGGTCGGCAGGCACTGCCTTGCCTGTCCATGGTGCCGAGCCGACGCAATGGCGCATGGCGACGGAGTACCCCGCGAACACCATGCCTGGCGAAGGGGTGTCCACCTTCGCCATGGAAGTGAAATCCCGCACGGCCGGGGCGCTGGAAATCCTCCCCTCGTACGATGCGTCTGCGGGCATCAAGTCCGCCGATATCCCCAAGGCGGTGCGCGATGGCGCCCTGGATGCGGGGGATGCCTACGGCGGAGCCCTGGCGGGACTGGATCCTGTATTTGCGCTGTCCTCGCTGCCGTTCGTGGTTGACAACATTGAGGACGCACAACGGCTCCTCGAACTCGCGCGCCCACTCTATGCCAAGGCATTCGAGGCGCTCGGCCAGCATCTGCTTTATGTCACGCCGTGGCCGGCTTCGGGGATCTGGTCCAGCAAGCCTGCATCGGGCGTCGATGCGTTGCGGACGCTATCGATCCGTACCTACGACGTGACGTCAGCCAGCGTCATGCAGGCTGCCGGGGCCCGTGCGGAGTTCCTCTCGTTCTCGGAGCTCCCTGCACGATTGAGCGCCGGAACGATCAACGCGGCGTTGTCATCGGGCGACGGCGCAGCCGGCCGGAAGCTGTGGGGCTGGCTCCCGTACTTCACGACCATCGAGTATGCGATGCCGCTGTCATTCGCCACGGTCAGCGCCCGTGCGTATGCGGCGCTATCGCCAGAGCAGCGGCGCGCGGTCGATCAGGCCGCCCAGGCCACCGAGACTCAGCAATGGCAGCGGCTGCGGAATCGGGGCGAGGACAACCGGCAAAACATGCAGCGTAGCGGCGTTACCATAGCGCCCCCGTCGGCTGAGTTGCGCCAGACGCTGCAGCGCGCCGGAGAGCAGGCCGTCGCCGAATGGGAGCGGAAGGCGGGCCATGACGCGGCCGCCGTACTGCAGCAGTTCAGGAGCGCACCCGGCGAGGCGCGCTGAGGAAGACGGATCGAAACGGATAAGATACGGCCCGCCCGTAAAGTGGTTCTAAGCGGTTCTACAGACAACCGGAGTGTTTCAGTGATTCAACCGAGCAACGTATTCAAGGACAACCT
Organism: Cupriavidus sp.; assembly: GCA_019236395.1. Lineage (GTDB taxonomy): Bacteria > Pseudomonadota > Gammaproteobacteria > Burkholderiales > Burkholderiaceae > Cupriavidus. The sequence goes on along the minus strand of JAFAJB010000246.1, from coordinate 3,024 downwards.
CGCCCAGATGCCCGCCATTGACGGCATCGATCGCATCGATCTGGTCGATGCCAGTGGCGTGGTGGTAGCCAGCATCGAGAACAAGCCCGGCAAGCAGGGCTCGCTGGCGGTGTACAACTACCTGCAGCAGGCATTCGGCACGCTTGACGCCAAGGCCGCCGAATGCGGCCTCGCGTTGTTCGCCGAACACACGGCCGATGCGCGCAATCGCCCGAACGCCCACCCGAACATCGACCGCCTGCTGGCCATCGTGGCCGGCGAGCCGGCGTTGCGCATCAACGTGATCGCCAACGCGTAAGCGCTGCTGCCAACTTGCAACAGGCCGTGCCAACCCGGATGCCGTGATTGGGATGACATCGATACAATGCCGGCTGCTCATTCTCGATGAACGGACATGCTCAAGCACACTGCATTGGCCATACTTGGCACGGCCCTGATCTCTTCTGCCGCGCAGTCAGCGGAAATCCAGGGCGCGGGCTCGACCGCAGCTGCTCCCGTTTATCACATCTGGTCGACCGGCTATGCGGCAGCCACAGGCACGAGTCTCAGCTACGCAGCGGTTGGATCGGGTGAAGGCATCCGTCGCATTCGCGAGGGCAAGGTGGATTTCGGTGCGTCAGATGTGCCGCTGTCATCGCAAGAGGCAAGCAAGAGTGGCCTGGTTTGCGTGCCGGCAGTGGTCACGGCGGCGGTTCCGGTCATCAATCTCCCGTCCGTCCCGAAAGGCCAGTTGAAGCTGACCGGAGATCTTCTGGCAAAGATCTTTCTCGGGAAGGTGGATATGTGGGATGCGCCCGAGATCCGCGCGCTGAATCCGGGCCTCTCCCTGCCGAATCTGAAGATCAACCCTGTCGTGCGAACCGACGGTTCGGGAACGACCTATCACTTCAGCGCTTACCTGAGCGAGGTGAACACTGAATGGAAATCGGCCAACGGCGCCAAGACCTTGTTCACGTGGCCCGCAAGCTTCACGGGGGCAAAGGGCAGCGGCGAGGTCGTCAAGGCAGTCCAGAATATTCGTGGTGCGATTGGCTATGTTGACTACAACTACGTGCTCGATGCGGGCCTGAACCCGGCGCAGTTGCGTAACGCGGATGGCAACTTCGTCAGCGCGACAGTCGGCGGCTTCCGCGATGCGGTCGTGCACAGCAACTGGAACCGGAAAGGCGATTTCACCTCAAGCCTGGTCAATCAGCCCGGCGCCGATGCATGGCCGATCACCATGGGGACGTTCATTCTTGTTCCCGCAGTCAGTCATGTGGGCGAACGCACGCTGGAGGCCATGAAGTTCGTCACCTGGGGCTACCTGCATGGCGACCAGCTCGCGCGCGAAGCCAAGTTCGTCCCGCTGCCGGCACAGGTGCAGGCTAATGCATACCGGGAGTTGTCGCGCGTGACGGACGCGTCTGGAAAGGCCATCGGCCTGCAAAGCATGGCCGTGACGACGGGCAAGGCGCAGTAACGCAGTAACGCAGCAATGGCCGCGTGGAGATCCGCGCTGACATCTGATATCTAAGGGGGCGGGCGGTCGGGCCGCCCTTTCTCATTTCCTCAGTCGACGATGAACAGCCGGGCGCCCGTTGTCGTCCGGGACTGATGCGGCTCGGCGTCGTCGCCGACCTGATAGCTCATGCCGGGTCGCAGCACGAACTGACGCCCGTCTTCCAGCGTCGTTTCCAGTTCGCCCTCCAGGCAGAACAGGACATGCCCTTTCTTGCACCAGTGGTCGGCAAGATAACCGGGCGAGTACTCGACCATGCGCACGCGTACGCGGCGATCGCCGTCGCCAAAATACTGCGTGCGCCAATAGGCCATCCCGGTCTCGCCCTTGTGCTCGGTGCGTTCGATCTGCGACCAGTCGGTTGTGCCAAAGGCGAATGCATCCATCTTCATGCTAAGGTCCCGGGCGAATGATGTCGGGAATTCTACACCCGGCGACTATTGCGTTTTTTCGGCACCGGCCATGACCCGCATCACCCGAATCACCCCCATCACCCGCCTCGCTCTCTACGGACTGATCGCCTTGGGCCTCATGGCCCAAGGCACTGCACATGCCACCGACGTCGACTGCGATCCGTCGGCCACGCCCGGCGTCCCCGTGCGGACGCAGCGCCTGATCTGCGAGTCCGCGCTGTTCTCCATGGGGTACCAGCGCATCTACGCCGAGCAGCAACGGCTGCTCAAGACGGGCGCCATCAGCGAGGCCGACATTGCGGCGTTCCGGAAGAAGCGGGACGGCTGCGATACCGCGTCCTGCCTGGACACCGTATTCCGGGAATGGAAGGCGCGCGTGCGTTGACTAAAGCCACGGAGAATCTGACATCCGGATTTGGCCAGTGCGCGTGCCGGACCGACTTGCGTTCAACGATCCGACCGTTCGACGACGACCTCGCTGACCTGGACCACCGGCACGATATCGGTGTAGTTGGCGATGTCGCCCAGGATCTCGGCGCCGTGCTCCTGCATGGCGGCCTGGTAGCCTTCGACCGAACCACAGATGAACGCGCACATCGCCACGAAGGCGGGCGGTGCACCTGGCGCTCTGCCGGCCAGGCCTTTTTCGACGGTGTAGTAGGCGCAGGCACTGCCCAGCCTCGCCTTCACCATCGGCATATGCCGGTCGCGGTAGTAGGCGTGGTCGAAGCGCGCGCCTTCGCTGTACGGATACATCACGGTGACCTTGATCATGAAGTTCTTCTTACTTTGCAGTGACTGAGATTTTGGGCGGTAGAACGCCGTTCATGCATGGCGAGCGGTTCAATGGCTGGCTCGTTCCACTTCTTTTGGCAAGCGTGAGACAAATGATGGGCTCGAAGTGGCGCACCTCGTCCACTTTCTCTGGGAACACGAGCCCAACAGATTAGCGCAGAAATGAGGATGGTGGCGGAAGGCTGTACAAGCACAGACTTAATGCGGTCTACGCTCGACCAGCGCGGATACTGTCTCCACTCGTTTCGGCACGCCCGTCACGATCGTCGCAACCGCGATGGCTAGCACGACGGCGGCCCCGACGAACACACCGGC
>JAFAJB010000095.1 GCA_019236395.1 Cupriavidus sp. | reverse complement strand
GTCCGAAAGCCGGTATGGCATCCGCTGGAAGGTCGTCGGCCACTACAACCAGGCCACGATCAACGCAACGGGCAAGGCAGGCTCCGTGCTGAGCCTGCGCGATGTCAACACGCCCTTCCCGATCCAGGCCGATGTACGCATAGGCGGCACGCGTGCCGAGATCGAGGGCACGCTGACCAACCCGGCCCACGTGGGTGCGCTCGACGTGAGCCTGGCGCTGGCCGGCGACAACATGGCCAGGCTGTATGCGCTGACGGGCGTGGTGCTGCCATCGACGCCACCGTACGAGACACGCGGCCGGCTCGTGGCCACGCTGAAGAAAGGCGCATCCAGCTACACCTATCGCAACTTCGCGGGCAAGGTGGGCAGCAGCGATCTTGGCGGCACGCTGACCTTCGAACAACGCGCCCCGCGCCCATTTCTGTCGGGTGAACTGGTGTCGAAACAACTCCTGTTCGCCGACCTCGCGCCAGTAATCGGCGCCGAAGCCAAGCCCGGCCAGGCGGCAGCCGAAAGCCCTGTCAGGCAGCCAGCAAACAAGGCGCTGCCCGTGGCACCGTTCCACACCGAACGCTGGGACGCGATCGATGCCGACGTGACGTTCACGGGAGAGCGCATCGTGCGCGAGGAATCGCTGCCGATCACGAATCTGACCACGCACCTGAAACTGACCGACGGCGTGCTGCGGCTCGATCCGCTGAACTTCGGCATGGCGGATGGAAACCTGGTCTCGACGATCCAGCTCGATGGCAAGCGCGAGCCGATGGGCGCCCTGGTCGACATGCACGCGCGCCACCTGAAGCTCAAGCAGCTTTTCCCGAAGATCGAATCGATGCATGCAAGCGTCGGCGAAGTCAACGGCAGCGCCAGGCTTGCGGCCACCGGCAATTCGGTGGCCGCGCTGCTCGGCTCGTCGAACGGGGAGGCAAAGCTGCTGGTCGAGAATGGCACGATCAGCAAGTTCATTCTGGAAGCAATGGGCCTCAATGTCGGCAGCGTGGTGATTTCGAAACTGTTCGGCGACAAGCCCGTGCAGATCAACTGCGGCGTCAGCGCATTCGGGTTCACCGACGGAGTGGCCCGGGCCCAGACGTTCGTGCTCGACACCCATGACGCGGTGATCACCGTGGATGGCGCGATCGATTTCAAGGACGAGCAGCTTGCGCTGACGATCCATCCCGACTCGAAGGGGCTGCGCATCATCTCGCTGCGCTCACCGCTCTATGTGGGCGGTACTTTCAAGAAGCCGTCCGTCAGCCCGAATATCGGCATCCTGGCGCTGCGTGCGGGCGGCGCCCTGGCACTGGCGCTGACCGCTCCGGTGGCGATGGTGGTCCCGCTGCTCGATATCACACCGCCCGAGGAAAGCCAGTGCGGCAAATTGCTGGAGGAACTGAAGAAACGGCCGGTCATCGCCACGCCGCCGGGCAAGCCTCGCCGGCCCACACGTCACCCCGCGCCTGCCGTACCCGCCGCGCAGCAGAATCCCTCGCGTCCGGCCAACGATTCGCAGCTTTACCAGGGCGGCTAGCGCCTGCGCTGGCCAATTCGCCAGTTCGCCGATTCGCCAGTTCGTGACGGACCGCTGGAAACCGCTGAAAGAATCTGTTGCGGATTTGCACCTCCCCCTTCACCACCGTTGTGCATGGCCCACGCCAGTCGCATAATCGACCAAGCCATTGACTATGCAAGTATTTAATACAAAGACAACATGACAATGGCGAGCAACGGCCGCCGTTGCCGGTCCAGTCCGGCCACGGGCGTCCTTGTCTGGTGCGGCCTCGTGCCGCACTGATTTTTTCTTTCGCGCGTCTTGTCGCCCGGAGTTGACCATTGCCGGCGGCGCGAACCACTCTTCTGCCCCCCCCGCGCCCCCATGACGTTGCCACACGCCGCCGTCCCTCCGATCAGTTGGCTGATCGCGCTGACGGTGTGCAACCACCTGGCGTTCAACGCCAGCCGCGTCGTCGTTTCCCTATTTGCCATCTCCCTGAAGGCGTCCACCGTAACGCTGGGCATCCTGATGTCGCTCTATGCGCTGCTGCCGATGTTCCTGGCGATCCGCGCCGGCAAGCGCATTGACGAGATCGGACCGCGCCTGCCGATGACCGCTGGCTCGCTGATGGTGGTGGCCGGCACGCTGCTGCCGGCGGTCTGGCATGACATTGCATCGTTGTACGGCGCCTGCGCGCTGATCGGCGTGGGCTTCATGCTTGTGCAGGTGGCCATGCAACTGCTGATCGGGCAGGTATCGACCAACGAGACGCGGCTGCGCAACTACACGCTACATGCGCTCGGCTTGTCGATCTCGGGCACGCTTGGTCCCGTGGCAATGGGCTACATGATCGAGCATGCCGGGTATCGCGCGGCTTTCTGCGTGCTGGTGGTCATCGCGCTGATCGGCCAGGCCGGCCTGCAGTACGTGCGCCCGCGTCTGCCCGCGCAGGGCGGCAACGCCGGACGCATCGCCATCGAGGACGGCTCGCGCCACTCGACGCTCGATCTGCTCCAGCATCCCGAACTGCGCGCCGTATTCATCGCCAGCGCCGTGCTCTCGGCCGCGTGGGATCTGCACGCGTTCCTGATCCCGATCCAGGGCACGCATATCGGTCTGTCGCCGTCATCGATCGGCTGGGTACTTGGCGCTTTCTCGATCGCCACGCTGGCGATCCGCGTGGCAATGCCGATGGTGTCGCGCCATTTTTCCGAATGGAGGATCATCCGCCTGGCGCTAACGGTAGGCGCCATGGCGTATCTGATCTATCCATTCGTTTCGCACTTCTGGCTCATGTGCAGCCTGGCGTTCGTGCTTGGGCTCGCCCTGGGCAGCGCGCAGCCCAATGTGATGAACATCCTGCACACCGCTTCGCCGTCGGGGCGAGCTGGCGAAGCGCTCGGCCTGCGTTCGGCGGTGCTCAACACGAGCCAGGTGGTCTGGCCGCTGACCTTCGGCGTGGTTGGCACGGCGCTTGGCATGCTGCCGATCTTTCTGTCGATGGCCGGTGCGATGGGCGTGGCCGGCTATTACTCGCGCCGGCAAACCCGCAAGATTGCCCTGCCTGACTCCCTGGCCGACTGAAACGCACTCGGCGCATTGCGACAACGCAAATGCAGCGTGCAGCGCATTCGCTATACTCGAAGCATACTCGTCCGCGCGATTCGTGCGCGGGCCGGAAACCTTCCTGATACGCGACATGACCCAACTCGCCGACCTGCGCCGCAACTACATGCTGAATGCGCTTTCCGAATCCGACGTCGCTCCCGACCCCATCCGCCAGTTCAAGTCCTGGTTCGACGAGGCCATGCAGGCCAAGCTGCCCGAACCAAATGCCATGACGCTGGCCACCGTGGACGCTGGCGGCCAGCCGTCCGCGCGCATCGTACTGCTCAAGGGCATGGATGCGGGTGGCTTCACCTTCTTCACCAACTACGAGAGCCGCAAGGGCGTGGACCTGCTGGCCAATCCGCACGCCGCGCTGCTGTTCCACTGGGTGCAACTCGAGCGCCAGGTTCGCGTGGAAGGCCTCGTCGAGAAAGTCGAAGAGTCGGAGAGCGATGCCTACTATGCTTCGCGCCCGCTCGGCTCGCGCCTGGGCGCCTGGGCATCCGAACAGAGTCGCGAAGTCGCGGGCCGCGACGTGCTGGAAGCACGCGAGGCGGACTTCCGCAGCAAATTCGGCGAGAACCCGCCGCGGCCGCCGCATTGGGGTGGCTACCGGCTCATGCCGACCTGGATCGAGTTCTGGCAAGGGCGTCCGTCGCGTCTGCACGACCGCATCGGCTATCGCAAGCAAGCCGATGGAAGCTGGCAGATCGTGCGGCTGTCGCCCTGAAATGACTTTGTCTGCATGATCTGACAGGTGGTAATCAGACCAGGGACCTGCACAGCACAATTTTTTATTTTGTCGTAAAGTTTGACGGTGACGCACCGGCCATGCACCGGTGCGCCCCCAAGGCCAGCGCTGCGTACCACAGACGCAGTAAGCGCAGCCGACCGTGGGGCATTTCGTTCGAGAGGAATAACCAACCAATCGGGAGAAAGCCGCATGTTTTTCAAGCAAGCCCTGGACAAGCAACTCGATAGCTGGATCACCGATGTACGTGAGCACGCGAACCTGCCCGTCAGGCTCCGGCTCTGGAATGGCAACGAGTACCAGCTCGGCAACTTCGACAGGCCCGACGTCACGCTGACCGTACGTGAGGCCTCCGCGCTGCCCTTCCTGCTTGTGCCAAGCCTGGACAACCTCGGTGAAGCGTATGTTCAGGAAAAGATCGATCTCGACGGCCGCCTGGCCGACATCATCAAGGTAGGGTATGGCCTCTCGGCCACCGCTGCACGTAGAGCGGGGGGCGCGCTGGCCAAGGTTGCTCAGCACTTCGCCCACACCAAGGCCGAAGACAAGGCGTCGATCCAGTATCACTACGACGTCTCCAACGACTTCTACAAGCTCTGGCTCGATCCGAGCATGGTCTATTCATGCGCGTACTTCGAGAACGGCGATGAAGATCTCGCGACCGCGCAGCGCAAGAAGATCGACCACATCCTGACCAAGATCCGGGTGCAGCCGGGCCAGACGCTGCTGGACATCGGTTGCGGCTGGGGTGCGCTGGTGCTGCGCGCAGCAGGAAAGTTCGGCGCGAAGTGCGTGGGGATTACGCTGTCGCAAAACCAGTTCGATCTGGCCACCGAACGCGTAAAGGCTGCCGGCCTGCAGGACCGCATCGAAATTCGCCTGCAGGACTACCGCGACGTCCGCGGCCAGTTCGACCGCATCACGAGCGTCGGCATGTTCGAGCACGTCGGCAAGAGCAATCTGCCCGGCTACTTCGGCCGGATTCGGGAACTGCTGGCCGATGACGGCGTGGCGATGAACCACGGCATCACGGTCACGGACCCGGATAGCGGTCAGGTGCCGATGGACGGCTCCGGTTTCATGGATCGCTACGTGTTCCCGCAGGGCGAACTGCCGCATATCGGCTTGGTGCTGACCACGATGCAGAAAGGCGGGCTCGAAGCATTCGACGTGGAACTGCTGCGCCGCCACTACGCGCAGACGCTGCGCCATTGGGCGGAGAATTTCGAAACCAATGCGGAGACCATCCGCGCGATGGTGGGCGAGAAGAAGTTCCGCATCTGGCGCGTGTATCTGGCCGGCTGTGGGCACGCTTTCACAAGTGGGCAGATGTCGATCTACCAGGTGGTGTGCCAGAAGGCGAACCGCAACGCTGATACATTCCCGACATCGCGCCGCTATATTTACGCGTCCCCGATCGGTACGCCTTCCTGACGCTTGACTGAAAACCTCGACCTCTTCGGCGATGCTGCGGCATCGCAAGCCGCAAAGCCCGCCGCCAATTCCTCTGCTCCCCGTGCGGCGGGCGATCCCGAAAAGAAGAAGCCCGTTGGCAAGGTGGTCCAGCCGTGGACACCCGATGCCGCACTGGTGGCGCTCGCGAGCCGGTTGCCGCCGAACCTCCACTTCGGCACCTCGTCCTGGTCCTACCCGGGCTGGCACGGCATGGTCTACGACGGTCAGTACACCGAGAGCCTGCTGTCGCGCAACGGCCTGCGCGCGTGCGGCCAGCATCCGCTGCTGCGCGCGGCCGGCATCGATCGCGGCTTCTACGGCCCGATTCCACTGGCCGATTACCTGAACTACGCGGCGCAGGTGCCCGAGCACTTCCGCTTTCTGGTCAAGGCCCCGGCCAGCGTGTGCGATGCATGGCTGCGCGGCCCCGATGGTGCGGGTCGTCTGCCGAACGCGGCATTCCTCAACGCGGAGATCGCGATCCGCGATTTCATCGTGCCAGCTACCGGCGGACTGGGTCAGCGTTGCGGCCCGCTTCTGTTCCAGCTATCGCCGCTGGCGGGCCTGGCCGATGACGGCCCCGCTTTCTTCGAGCGGCTTGACGCCTTCCTGGCGGCACTGCCACCGCTGGACCCAACGCTGACACCACACGCCTGCTATGCGGTGGAGATACGGGATGCCGCGCTGCTGACGCCGCGCTACATTCGGCTGCTGCGCGAGCGAGGTATACGCTTCTGCCTGGCGGCACGCGATCGCCTGCCGCCCGTGTCGCGCCAGGCCCATGCCCAAGCCTTGATGGACGAAGGCGCGCCGGGCCCGCTGGTATTGCGATGGATGCTGCGCGAAGGACGCTCATATACGATGGCCGAACAAGCTTTCGCGCCATTCGACAAGCTCGTCGACGAGGACGCCCAAACGCGCGAGGCAATCGCCGACGTGGTCGTGCGCACGCTGCGCACGGGCCAGCCCGCCTACGTCATCGTCAGCAACAATGCCGAGGGCTGCGCGCCGCTGAGCATCGCGCGGCTAGCCGCTGTCATCGCCGATCGGCTCGCGTCCTAACGGCGCATGCGGTGCGAGAAGTCGCGCCGGAATTTGACCAGTTTCGGTGAGATCACGAACGCGCAGTATCCCTGCGCCGGATGCTCCTGATAGTAGTTCTGGTGGCTGGCCTCGGCGCGCCAATAAGGCTGCTCCGGTTCGATCTGCGTCACGATCGGCGCATCGAAGGTGCGGCTGGACTCGAGTTCGCGGATCACGTACTCGGCCACAGCGCGCTGCGCCTCGGAATGCGTGAAGACGATCGACCGATACTGCGTGCCGATGTCGTTGCCCTGCCGGTTCAACTGCGTCGGATCGTGGATCGAGAAGAAGATCTCAAGGATCTCCCGGAAGTTGACCACGGACGGGTCGAAAGTCACACGCACCACTTCGGCGTGTCCGGTCTCGCCTTCGCAAACCTGGGGATAACTGGGTTGGCTGACGTGCCCGCCGGTGTAGCCGGATTCCACGGCGCACACACCGTCAACCTGCTGAAACACCGCCTCCAGACACCAGAAGCAACCACCGCCCAGGGTCGCGGTCTCGAGACTGCCGTGCCCTTGATTTTCCATCGCTCTGCCCCTCCGGTTGCTGTCGGGTTTTCAAATACGGCGCCTCAGCCACACGGGGACACCAGCTCGTAACTACTCTATATCGTGGGATTAAGTGCATCCAGAGAAAAAATAGGACAAATCCGAAAGATGCCCCCCCTGAAGTCGGAAATCATTTATTTTTCATTCAGATTAATCTGAAAACATGGGATTACTTAGAGCACCAACGAAAGCAGCGCCATGGCATTTGACCCGCATCAAAATGCATTTCCGATCGATATGGAACATTTGCAACGGCAAGAGCAGCAGCATCAACGATGCCGCTCAAAAAACCTGGATCGGACCGACGGTGAATTATGGCGCAAGATATTTTTCTGAAACTGACTGGCATTGCTGGCGAGTCCCAGGACGACAAGCACCCGAATGAGATCGACGTCATTACCTGGGACTGGCGTATTAGCCAACAGTCCAATATGCACAGAGGCAGCGGCTGCGGTTCAGGGAAAGCAACGGTCGATGATTTATCTTTCGACCATTATATGGATCGCGCCAGCCCGAATCTGGTTCAACACTGCCTGCTTGGCACACATATCCCCGAGGTGATATTGGTGATGCGCAAGGCGGGAAACCGCTGGAATATCTAAAAATCATAATGGAAGATGTTCTTGTGACGGGCGTCATGGCTACGCAGTATGACGGCATGCCTCTGGCACGAGAGACAGTCACACTCTCGTTTTCGCGAGTGCGGCAAGAATATGTCATCCAGAATGCGCAAGGTGACGGCCTCGGCACGGTATCGGCGGGCTACGACATCAAGGCGAATCAGATTATATAAATACCAGACCATGAAACTCTACATCGACCAGAACGGCCATGTCGATCATGAACG
>JAFAJB010000047.1 GCA_019236395.1 Cupriavidus sp. | reverse complement strand
CGACGGCCGGGTTCACGATAGGTGCCGCCACCATGAAGATGACGAGCAGCACGAGCATCACGTCGATATACGGTACGACGTTGATCTCGGCGCTGGCCCGACGGCGTGAGCCGCCGCGGCGCTGGATGGCTGCCATGACTGGTGCTCCCCCGCTTTCGGTTTAACGCGTCTGGCGCTGAAGGATGTTCAGGAATTCTTCCATGAAGCTTTCAAAGCGGATGGCCAGGCGATCGATCTCGGTGGCATACCGGTTGTAGGCGATCACGGCCGGGATGGCGGCGAACAGACCGATTGCGGTGGCCACCAGCGCTTCGGCAATGCCGGGTGCGACCGATGCGAGAGTCGCTTGCTGCACATTCGACAGCCCGCGGAACGCGTTCATGATCCCCCAGACCGTACCGAACAGACCGATATACGGGCTCACCGAGCCGACGGAGGCCAGGAACGGCCGGTGCGATTCGAGCACATCCATTTCACGCTGGTACGCGGCGCGCATCGCACGGCGGGCGGCGTCGAGCAGCGCGCTGGCCTCGTTGCTGCGTTCGCGCGCCTTCAGGAATTCGCCCATGCCGGACTCGAAGATCCGCTCCAGTGCGCCAGTGTTGTGACGGTTATTGACGGCACTGTTGTAGAGCGCCTGCAGATCGCCGCCGGCCCAGAAATCGCGCTCGAAGCCTTCAGTCTGCGTGCGGGCGGCGCGCAGCGCCAGGTGCTTGCGGAAGATATAGGTCCACGAGAACAGGGACATCACCAGCAGCAGCGCCATGACGGCCTGTGCCAGCAGGCTTGCGTGAAGCACCAGCGAAATGATCGACAGGTCTTGTGTGACGGTCACCGGATTCATCGAGCGTTTTTAATAGTGGCGAGAACAGGGGCAGGAATCGGGGCTGGGCGGAATGTACTTTTATCGACACATCCAACCCGGATGTGGCCGCTAGCTAACATCAATTCACCGCGCCAGGCTTCTTGGGCAAATTGGACCGATGCCGGCCCGACGCGTTCGATGTGCGTACGAATCTCAAGCTGGTCGTCCAGCCGCGCGGGCGCATTGTATTCCACAGCGGTACTGCGGACGATGAAGACCACACCGGACGTATCGGCGAGGCCTTGCTGTTCAACGCCGAGCGAGCGCAGCCATTCGGTCCGGGCCCGTTCGAAGAACTTGAGATAGTTGGCGTAAAACACCACGCCGCCCGCGTCGGTATCTTCCCAATACACACGCAGCGGCCATATGAAATTTGGCATGGCGGGCATTGTAACGGAGCGCACTGGTAAACCCGCAGGCGACTTTGCAACAGCAAGTTGCGAGCCATCCCTTGCCAAGCCTTGCCGAATCTGGGCTGGACCCGGATTGACGTCGTGCCCCGGCTTGCGGCAAGCCGCGCGCTCGCGTAGACTCTGCCGCAACCATTCCACCTTGCGCGACTGGCGAAGTCAGTGGGTACTACCACGAGGAAGCGCAAGTTCATTGGGCGTGATAATTCGATGCGCCTGCCGCTCGCCTGGGCAGCGAATGGGAAGCAGGGTGCGCCCTCACCGGTTGACCGCCTTTGGCGGCACCCAGTGCTGGACGCCAGTGCCTTCCCGCGCGCCCTAATCGCGAAGTATTTCCACAATACCGAATAGCGCCGACAAGCATCCGATCCTCATATCGACCTTGCCATCCGCTTTCCCTTTAAACAGACGAGTCACGCCATGTTTGAACGTAGCCGTTTCACGATCGAGCAGATCGACCCCGAAGTCTTTGCCGCGATCCAGAAGGAAAACCAGCGTCAGGAAGACCACATCGAACTGATCGCTTCCGAGAACTACACCTCGCCGGCCGTGATGGCCGCCCAGGGCTCGCAGCTCACCAACAAGTACGCCGAAGGTTATCCGGGCAAGCGCTACTACGGCGGTTGCGAATACGTGGACGTGGTGGAACAGCTCGCCATCGACCGCGTGAAGCAACTGTTTGGCGCCGAAGCCGCCAACGTGCAGCCGAACTCGGGCTCGCAGGCCAACCAGGGCGTGTTCTTCGCCATGCTCAAGCCGGGCGACACGATCATGGGCATGAGCCTGGCCGAAGGCGGTCACCTGACGCACGGCATGGCGCTGAACATGAGCGGCAAGTGGTTTAACGTGGTCAGCTACGGCCTGAACGCGCAGGAAGACATCGACTACGACGCGCTGGAAAAGAAGGCCCACGAAACCAAGCCGAAGCTGATCATCGCCGGCGCCTCGGCTTTCGCGCTGCGCATCGACTTCGAACGCATTGCCAAGGTGGCAAAGGCAATTGGCGCCTACTTCATGGTGGACATGGCCCACTACGCCGGCCTGATCGCCGCCGGTGTGTACCCGAACCCGGTGCCGCACGCCGACTTCGTGACCACCACCACCCACAAGAGCCTGCGTGGCCCGCGCGGTGGCGTGATCCTGATGA
>JAFAJB010000024.1 GCA_019236395.1 Cupriavidus sp. | reverse complement strand
TACCGGACAGCGTCAGCACGTCGCCGCGCCTGAGCACGGTTTCGGGCAGGATTGGCACGCGATGCTGCATGCGCGTGATGCGCGAGATGAAGACGCCACGTCCCGTGCCGCCTTGAACGATCTGACGCAGACGCGCCAGCGAGAGGCCCGCCAATTCGCGACGCGTCAGCAGCACCGCCTGCTCGGCCTGGATCACCGCATCCATGCCCGGCTCTTCGGGCATCTCGGGCCCCACGGCCTGCGCAAATGGCACCATCGCATCGCGGCGGCCTACGGCCAGCACCACGTCGCCGGCACGCAGCATCTCGTCCGGCGTGGGCTTGAAGGTCCGGCCGTCGCGCGTGATGCGCCGGATGGTGACGCCCAGCGCTACCTTTTTCTCTGCATCGATGATGCGCATGTCCGCCACGCCTTCCACGCGCAGCACGCGTGCCACCAGCAGCGGTAGCGCGGCGCTCTGGCTGTCGTCCATGTCATCCTGCCCACCGAGCTTCTGCCATAGCCGCGCGGCCGACTCACGCAGGTTTTCGCGCAGCAGCAACGGGGCGAGCTGGCTCGTGAACAGCACAATCGAGATCAGGCCGAACAGGTAGGTCACGCTGTACGCGGTGACGATATTGGTCTGCAGCACGCGTACCGCGTCGGCGGTGACGCCGTCCAGCCGTGCGATGGCCTCGGAAGCGGTGCCGATCACGGCCGATTCGGTCGCGGCGCCCGCCAGCAGCCCTGACGCCGTGCCTGGGTCCAGATGCAGCAGCGGCACGGCTGCCGCCAGCAGCGCCAGCAGCACGAACACTTCGATCAGCGACAGGAGCCCGATGCGCCACTCTCGCGCGACGTTGGCGAAGAACTGCGGGCCGCCGGTAAAGCCGAGTGCGAAGATGAACAGCGCAAATGCGACGTTCTTGACATCATTTTCGAGCCGTACCCCGCTCTGGCCGATGATCAGCGCTGCAATCAGCGTGCCGCAGATGCCGCCAAGCTGGAACGGGCCAAACCGGATGGCGCCGACTGCATGGCCGATCGCCAACGCCAGGAACAGCGCGATTTCCGGTTGCCCGGCGAGGAGGGCAGATACGGATTCCATGACGCGGCTTCGGCCTCCATAAGGCTCGTGGCAAGCCATGCGGCATTCCGCAGGCGAAAAGCATTATCGGCGTGGGAGACGTGGGCGCGAATTGAAACGTTTTGAATTCGTGTTAAACGCATTCAAAGATTCTGCGATGTCGGGGGCGCGATTCCCGCCGCCGCGTGGCGTGCGGGGCGGAAGTGTGATGGGTTTGCCGCGTGGTCGGCGGAAGAGGGCTGGGTTACTTGCCACTATCGCTATTGATCCGGTCCTGGATGTGCTGTGCACGTGCTGCCGAACCCGGGTGCGAACTCAGCAGGCTCGACTGGCCGCCATCGAGCTTCGCCAGCTTCTGGAATGCCGTGGCCAGTGCCTGCCGGTTGGCGCGGTTTCGGGTGAGCAGGTCGAACGAGTAGTCGTCGGCCTGGCCTTCCTGCCGCTGCGAGAACTGCGCATTGACGAACTGTTCGCCAAGCGCGCCCACTTGTGACGAAGACAGCGCAGTCAGCGTGGCATTGCCAGTCGAACCGAGCAGCCCGCGCGCAGCAGCCGTGGTGTAGGCCACCTGCATGGCGGCCTTGGTGTGCCCAAGCGCCACGTGGCCGATTTCATGCCCGAGCACGCCGCGCACTTCGTCGTCGCTCATCATGTCCATCAGCCCGCTGTAGACCCGTACACAGCCGTTGGCCATCGCCCACGCGTTGACGTCTTTCGTCATGTAGACCTTCGCGTCGAGCGGCAATCCAGTGTTCTGCAGGCCGCTCATGATTTTCACGAGGCGTTTCGAATAGACGCTGTCCGGTGCGGCCAGCGTGTTCTGCTTGTCCATCTCGGCACAGGACTGGTCGGACAGTTGCTTGACGCTGGTATCGCTGAGCGTGGCAGCCGAAAACAGGCTGCCGCCAGCCTGCGTGAGGCTGTCCATGTTGGCGCCGGCACAGCCGGCCAGCAGTGCCGCGCAGCCAATGGCCGCGGCGGTAGCGGTAAGTCGATGCATGCTTGTTCCCTGGATGTTGCTGTTATTGGTGTCTTCTGCACGGGCAGGCGTTCAGGACGCGTGCCCGATGTTGCAGAGGTGGAAGGATAAGCAATCGGCACGGCATCGCGCCAGCGGCGCGTGTCCTACGGGCCCATGCAGGGAACAGCAGAATCAGACTCGTCTCATGGTGTTGGCAGCGTCGCAGGCGTCAAATCACGTCATGTCACACAAAGCTCGCATCTCACTGCTTGCGGGCACCGGCCTGCAAGCACTCGACACCTTGCCGGTGGTGGACGACAGTGGTTCTCTTGCGGCACGCTCGGCCCTGGCAGCGCGGCTCAGCGCACTGATCGAGGAACGAACTCACGGCGAGAGCCCGCTGGCGGCCATGCCCGCTGTCGTGCCCCGAACGCTGACGCTGATTCGCCGGTACCGCCTGCGCCGGCTGCCGCTTGACCATCTGATCCGGGCGCTCGTGGCGCTCGACCAGCATGTGTAGATCGCGGTGCGCGCGGAGCATGACGAAGAAAAAGGCGAAATTATGGCGAGGACCGAGTAATGCATTTGATGTGCCTGAAGGTGCGCTTTTCATCTTGCGCTGCCATCGCGCATATGTTGTCGTCATAACCGACCGAAGTGCCTGCGTTCTGATATTTCCTTGAGTTCTGAGGCGTTTGATTGAAACTGGCAGAAATTACCAAGGTGGGCCTGGGGTATTCGTCCCGCGGCCATGGCATATGAGTGGTATCGCACAGAACCTGGATTCGCGCCCGGGGACGATACATGCCAAACGGATGTTGAATGTCTTCAATAAAAAACAATAACAGCCGGCTGCCGGTGTGTGCTTCTGGCCCCAGAAGGCCGAAGCCTGCTCCAGCGCAACCTGACAGCCGCCGCCGTGATGGCGCAGGGAACGAAGGGTAAAAAAATATGCGGAACCTGATCATCAACGCAGACGATTTTGGCTTGAACGACGATACCTTCGAGGCAACCGTGGAGTGCTTTGAAGCCGGGCTCCTGACCAGTGCAACGATCATGGTCGGATGTGCGGCATCTGAACGGGCTTACGACTACGCGCGGCAGAACCGCCAGCGCTTCTCGTTCGGGCTGCACTTCAACATCGTGGATGGTTTCCGTGCGATGGCGCGCTGGGAAACCACACTCTGCGATGAAGCAGGCGTGTTCCGGGACAGCGAATCGCAGCGCGTCTGCGCCATGGCGGGGTGGCTTACCCAGGACGATATCCGCAAGGAGTTCCGCCTCCAGCTGGAGGAACTGCGTGACAACCATGTGGAGGTGACGCACATCGACAGCCACGGACACCTGCACAAGTTCCCGATCGTCATCTATTCGTTGCGCCAGGAAATGCGCCGCGCCGGGGTCGCGTGGGTGCGGCGCCCGCAAAATATCTTCCTGCAGCCCAACGGCAAGCGGCGGGCGTTGAACCACATGCTGGCCATTCCGTTCTGGGGCATGATGCGCACCGACTATTACTGTGCCGTGGATGGTGGCGATGCACAGTGGGCGCAGCGCCTGCCGGGAGCGCTGCCGGAAGGGTTGACCGAGGTTTCCGTGCATCCGGGCCGGGACGAGGCATGGCGCATGAACGAGGCCGAGCCATTGCTGGCTCCGGCGGTATTTGCAAACGCGCTCAAGGCCGCGGATATCAATTTGACGCGGTTCCGCGTGACATAGCTTGCACGGCGGGTCGCGCCGTGGCGCCACGGCTGGATATGAACAATGCCAGCGCAATGGAGCACCTGATCACAGGCGTATTCGTTTCGGAGTGGGGCCGGAACGGCTGGTACATCGGTACACGGCCGATACACAACCACGACAATGATTCACGGATGTTGCGCACCCGAGCACCTGCCGGCATCACGCTTACCCCAGTGCACTGGCCGCTTCAGGCCACATCGGCCCGTTCCGTGATCGCCAATCCACGCATTACAGCCCGTAATGGCATCCGTTACGCCTCGTTAAATGGCACGTGGATGCCCGGCAATTCCGAGGACCGGCCGCCGTTTCCATTGCTATCGTGACCTGCCCCGCATCCTTAGCTGGACGGCGGGGCCAATCCGTCATTCTCAATGGAGTATCACAATGACAAGCATCAGCAGCATCTCGTCTGTCGGCAGTTCCAGCCAGGCATTCGCAGCACCGAAGGCATCGAACGCATCGTCGCAGAGCGTACCCTTCGATCCGATCCAGCAGGCCCTGCAGCAAGCCCAGCAGGCGAGCGGCGCCAGCCAGGCCAGCAAGGGCGGCCATCACCATCACCACCATGGTGGTGGCGAGCAACGGGCCCAGCAGACTGCATCGACCAGCTCGACGACGGATGGCTCGTCGACCATTGGCACGCTGCTGGACGTCACGGCCTAGGCGCGTCCCGGCAGCCGACGCACCGCCGGCTGCCATGTTTTCGCAGCCCGGGGCTACCGAGCGTGGCTGGTCGCCAGACGGGCGGAAAACAAAAACCCCGCAACGCAAAGCTGTGCGGGGTTTGTCGGATTGCCGGGAATTTCGGCGGGGCCGCAGTGGAATTGTGGAACTGCAGCGGAAAGCTTGGTGCCGGGGTCGGACTGAAACAGTTGCTGAAAAGCCACGCCAGATATGGAGAACAATCTTCGCGGCTACGAATATACCCCCAAATATACCCCCAGAAATGCACTGCTGCCGCTCCAATCCGCAGGCCACCTGTCCGCATAAATAGGGGCGTTGCCCATAAGCGCCTGTCCAAAGATGGGAGCTGTTACGGCCAGAGGCAAACTCGGACTACGGCTAGGCAGTCGCTCGGCGGCGCCTGATGCGGAGATACTTGACGCGCTATCCGGTTGGCCCGCGCGCTTTGAACTTCATTCGTGAATCGGCACCAGCTTCTTGGTCATGCCCTGCACTTCCACATATGGCTCGACGTGTTGAAAGGTCAGCTTCGCTAGCTCAACGTTCGGGTAGAGCTGATGCAGCAACATCATCACCGGTCCCCACTCGGGGAAATCCGTGCGCACGAAGTAAACACGCTTGAGTACCTGGCCCATGATCGGCACGGGGCCGGCACGGGGAGTGACAAACCGGACCTCGTGTTCGTGCGACCAGTCGCTGTGCTTAATTGATACAGCGCGGCATGTGTTCAGCATCTGAAAGCGAAACCTGAAGAATTCAGACCGAGTTTCTTCAAGGATCCGGGCCATCGACCAATCAGGATGCAACTCAGCTTCCTCACGGATCAAGGTGTCAAATATGTCGGCGCGGTTGTGCACGCGTGCCGCCGATGAATAAAGCACACCGACTGGAGCAATCTGGTATCTCCCCAACACGGTGTCGGGCCATTCCAACTCGAAGCAGAAGCCCTTTGAGTTGTCGCAGTAGTAGGCCCACATGGGTTGGTTGTCTGGCCTGGTCGCCGTCGAATAGATACCGACTCGCTGAGTCGCTTCCAAGAAGTTTCCATCATCGCGGGCGTTCTTCGCTTCAAACGACGCAAGCTCGTCCACCGGCACTGCATATCCGCCAGCACAACCGCGCTGCTCAGCCACACTTCTGATCGACCGATCCATGCGCTCGATGTAGTCAGCCGCACTCGAATGATCGAACTTGGCTTCAAGACAGTCATTGAACTCGGATGGTTTCGCGAAATAGGCCAAACCGTCAGATAGGCAGCGCAGCGCGGCGGGCCCCGAGCGGTATTTGAAGCTGACCCTCCTCGGCTGCGCGGTTTGCTTATTGTCTTGAGACTGATTCGGTTCCACGTCCTTTCCCTTCCTCGTGCGTCGCCCTTAATTGGAGCAATTCCTACATGGGGCGTCAACCGCGATTCGGCGACGAAAGTAGCATTTGCCGCAGCTTCTAAATCCGCCTGGCCAATCTCTGGCTTGATGCGAGGGGCCTCTGCGTCTGGGAGAAGCGCCAGGCGCAAACGCATAAATAGGGGCGGACGCTCTCCTGATCAATCGGTACCTACCTTCCGGCCAGCGCTCGGAATCCCTAGATCAGCGTTGGCGGGCCTCGCCAAGTACATGCCGGCGGCTGAAAATCCCAACATCAGCGCTGCGCCATACGCCCAAAAAACCCAACATCAGCGTTGCGTCCCAAGATCAGCGTTGGCCCGCGCTGATCTTGGGATTTTTCTGCCCTACTCATTGCGCGAACATCTTGCGCAGCGTAGCCAGGTGCGCCTCGCGCGCCGCCGGATCTGCGATCTGGATGTCGAGCACGATCCGGGCGGAGTCCAAATCCTTGAGCGTGCCGATCTCGGAGCCGATGTACCGGAACATCGCTCCGAAGACGACGGTTGGAAACTGCGCTGCATCGCTCCAAAGACGAGTTCTCATGCGTGCGATGCCCCGCATTGCTGACAATGACTGTCGCCCGGTCCCGGATCGCTAACGCATATTTAGGGGCGGTATCGTGCCGGCTCCTTTTCCGCGAGCGCTGCAAGCGGTGGTATCCAGGGGCAGAATCCAAGGGCGGTATCCATGCAACCACGGGGCTTTACCAGTCGAGAAGGCAGATTGGTAGAAAATCTCCACTCTCGTCTAGGCGATGAAGCTCCCCCCATTTTGGTAGCAACCAACGGTACCCGTGCGTGTCACCTGCGCTCGTCAGGTGGCACGGACTGGTGTGCCCCAGCATCACGGACTAGAGAAAAATGAGGTTACCAAGGATGCGGTTACCAACTCGGGTACCACGGTAGCCGGGGGGCTGGACAAGGTTGCCGCACGCGAGGTTGTCGAGGAAAACGACCGGCAGGACGTGTGTGCTAGCATCAAAGCTCCTGCCCAGATAGATGAGCTTGAGAGAATGAACAGCCTTGGCCTCACTATTTGCATCGCCGCGGCGACTGTACTAGTCATTCTCTATCTGCGGCGAAAGCTCTGCAAACACGCTGACCAGAAGAAACGGCTCGCGCAGATGGTCGGGGAAGGCTCAGCAGGCGAGCCGAAGAGTTTTTCCGACGCTCTCGATCAGTGCCCAGAAATGAATATTGGATGGCAGATCCGGGCTCGGCCGGTGACGGAAGCCGATAAAGTTGCAATCCCCCTCAGCGATCTGCCAGATTTCCTGAAGCATTGACGCGGGTGCGATCACGGAGGCTCTCTTCGTGGAGTTGATGCCACGCAGTTCCTCGCGCTGCCGAAGGCGACCAGTTTCCAACAAGGCGAGTAGCGTGGCAACCAAGTTGAACTACTCTATCAATTTCGTGCGTACCTCACTGCGTACCGCATCGCTGCGTACGGGTGTCCGCGTTCCCGACGCCACTAGTCTGCGGTGCAGCGAGTGTATCCCGGCAGTCCGTACTGACGCGCGCAGGTGATGCTCCGCGGTGGAGAGGCCTGCGCCGGCGGTGCTGCAGGTGTTTCGAGATTGATGATGGGCATCGCAGCGCGTGCAGCCATCGCAGCAAGAATGGCTGCCTGCACTTGCCTGTTTTCTGCCCTTGTGGCGGAGACTTCTTTTCTGTGCTCTTCCAAGAGTTTCAATTCATCACTAACCATAGCTTGGTAGGCCTCCCGCTGCCGTGCTTTCGATAGTTGGCCGGTATCAATCGCTTGTATCAGTTCTAAGCGGTCGCGGATCAGCATCGACTCGATCGCGGTGTCTAGGCCATCCGCCGCGGCTTTTGATTGAACTTCTCGGATTTCGTCCAAGTCGCACAATGCCCTCTGACGCACAGGCGTATCGAGAAATCGATTGCACTTTTGAGAAGACTGGGGCGGCGTGCCAGACCGTCTGACGTAGCGACCAGATTGGGATGCTGCGGCGCCTTCGCCGCCATCGGCCGGTTTCAGCAGGTTTTCTTCAATAGCTGTGAACAGGCTCTTCTGCCCAACTACAGGGGCAGCACCATTGTTGCCAACGTCGCCGCGCTTCTCGCAAAAAGCCGTAGCAGGGACAAGGAGCGCTGTGGCCAGCGCCACATAGAGGGTCAGGGTTCTCAGCATCTGGTTGTTCGCGCGACTCGATTGACCAGCCAGTGGTGATGGTAGGTGCCACCCGCTTTTCACACTATCCCTCTTAGCGGGGGCGGCGATGCTCTAACCGATCCGGCCGCCTTCCTCAAATAAGCGGAAGGCGGCCGGCGCGCTGTCCTGATCCTTGGATCCCAGGATGATCGGATAATCAGCGCAGGGCGTGCTCGATCTCATTCAGGGCTTGGTTTTGCGCGGCCGACAGGCGCATACGCTGGTTGTCGTACTTGCGCGCAAAGTCCTCGCCGCTCATGCTTTGGCGGTCGGCATCAAACTGTTTGGCCAGGTCGACGCGCGCCGCATCGTCCCGGGCGGCCTTTTCGCGTGCGGTTTGGTCGGCTGCGGCGCGGCGCTCCTGATACTTCGCAGCCGGGGAGCCTGCAGGCGGCACGTAGTCCGCTGCAGCCTGGAGCCCGGCGGGTGCACCGAGCACGGTCGGGCGGCTACGCTGCGCCTGCACGGGCGTGGCCAGCTTCTGCCATTCCACGAAGCGCGGCAGCGAGCTGATGGCGTTCTGCACGGCGGCCGGGATGTTGGCCTTGATGTCCTCGGCGCGGTCGGGGTTGGCCGCAATCAGGGCCTGCGCCTTCCGGTTGATCGTGTCTTCGATCTGCTTGGTCGCCTGCTTCATGCCGGCGTCGCCCGATGCGGCGAGCGCCACTAGCTTGCGCTGGTCTTCCGGCATGTTGGCCATCACCTTGTCGGCGGCCTCGCGCACGGCGGTATCGCTCAGACCCTGCTGGCGGCCCAGTGCGAGCGGCAGATTGCGCTGCACGACATACGGGGTGCTCTGGTTGTCGCCGGTCTTCGGATCGTCAAAGCGCGGGTCACGGATCGTCAGATTGATGTTGCCGGTGGCCGGATCGACTTCCGGCTTGATTGCCTTGGGATTCGTGGCCGCGGCCATGGCGAGGCGCTGGAGCTGCGCCGTTGGCATATCCTTGTTCTGCCCGCCGATGCGCGCTGCATACTCCATCAGCGCGGTCGTCGTATCGAAGCCCAGCTTATTGCCGTCTTGGCCCTGCCCGAAGTCCTTCAGGTTGGTACGAATCTCGCCCAAGCGCGGATCATCCGACGTGCTGATGGCGCCCTTGCCACCGCGCGAGCCAGTGCCGGAGCCAGAACCTGCGGCGCCGCCCCCATTTATGCGCGAAACCAACCCAAAAAGCTGGTTGAAGTTGCGATCAGCCTGCGCGTCGCTCCGCTGCCGCAAGAGCTGCTGCTGAATGTCGCGGTTGGTCATCATGCGCAGAACATCGTTGTCTTGCCGGCCGGATTGAATCAGCCAGTCGGTCAGCTTGTTCTGCGCGGCGGCGACGAATGCGCCGGCGGCCTCGCGGTCGCTGCCGAACGTCATCGGCTGGCCCCACACCTGCCCAGTCTTGTCGTTTGTCATGGTCAGCTTCACGCCGCCGCCGGTGCCGTCAGCATTGGCCGGAACAACCTCACGGTGCACGGTGTAGCCGTCCGGCAGCATGTTGTGCAGCTTGTAGACGTCGGTGTAGTTGCCCTGCTGGTACGCGCGCAATGCGGCATCGCCGAACTGGCTGGCGATGGCCTTGGCCGCGGCTTCCTCCGCCTGTTTGCCCAGGCCCAGCTCGCCGGCGCGTTGAGCGCGGAAGTTCAGGTAGTCCTGCATACCGTAGGGCTTAGGCGCTGCAGCGTTGCCAGCACGGTCAAGCGTCTGCACCGGCAGCGGCTTGTCCAGCTTGGTCTGCGTGACGGAGGCCGGCTGCGCGGGCGGCTCGCCGATTGGCATGTTCGCGTCGGCCTCGCTGATTCCCTGCGACGGGGCAGCGTCAGCCTGCGGCGCGGAATTGGCCGGGTTATTGGCGCCGTCCGTGGCGAAATCAGCCAGATCCTTGTCGCCGGCAAACTTGTCTGCAGTGGCCTTGTCGCCGATGGACAGATCGCCCACCTTGTACTGGCCGCCACCTGCCTCGAACCCGTCATAGTCAGGCTTGCCCAGCTTCTTGAACTGCTCGGCAGAGTCCTTGGCCAGTTGCTCCTCGTTCTGGCGCTCGCGGATCTGGTTCCATTGCTCAGCCATCTTCAGGCCGGAAGTGGCGCCGTCCACCAGGCCGCCGGCGAACGAGCCCATCATTCCAAATGTCATATCAAGTTCCTTTCAAGTCGGCCAAAATCAGGTTGGCCGTGCATTCATCTGTTGGTAATGGATGTGGCGCCAGGCGGACTTTCAATCTATCTATAGATACGAAGCCGCTGCCAACGCCGCCAAACTGCCAACTCGGCCCGCAAAGCCTTATGGGATAAGGGTTTGGCTATTGGCAGTAGAAAAAAAGCGACCGCCAAGTGATGCAAATTGCACTTTGTGGGCCAGCAAAAATGTGATTGATGCGAGTGAAACTGCCAATGCTGCCAACACACTGCCAACTGAAAAATCATTAATAAATCAATGAATTGCAATTAAAGTTGGCAGTTAGCAGTATTGGCAGCGGATTTCTCCTAATGTGCGCGTGAGGGAAATGCTTGAGTTTG
This sequence comes from Cupriavidus sp., assembly GCA_019236395.1. Classification (GTDB taxonomy): domain Bacteria; phylum Pseudomonadota; class Gammaproteobacteria; order Burkholderiales; family Burkholderiaceae; genus Cupriavidus. The sequence goes on along the minus strand of JAFAJB010000024.1, from coordinate 6,429 downwards.
TTCATTGCTCGCGGGTGCCTCACCGTCTTCCTGATGGCGCGTGCGCATCCGGTAGACTTGCCCAATGCCCTTGCCGCCGTTGGCCGTCCAGCCATTGCGCCCATTCGGACGTTCCAGCAATTTCGCGTCGCACAGCACGTCGCAGGCGCGGCGCACTTCGTACCCAGCGACAACCTCCCCCTTGAAGGCGGCGGGTAGTACCAGAAAGGTCTGGCGGCCATCGCCGTCGTATCGCTTGTAGCCCATCAAGTTTGAGATGACGGGATCGGTGCCCGGCTGTAGGGGTAGCAGGGCGAAGCGCCCAAACTGGTTTGCAAGCAATACCCCCTCGGCCTGCTCGATCAGGCGGCTGTCGTCGCGGTCGTTGATGCCAAATGCAGCCATCCAGCGAGCCCAGGCGGCCAGCACCCATCTTTCAGCCTCGTCCTTTGCCCAGCCAGTCAGGCCGGCGAGAGATGCGAGCTCAGCCGCAGCACATAGCACGCCAAACTTTCTCGTTGCGCGGCGCACAGTTGGCGCGGCATCGGGCGGTACGGCCTCTAGCATCCGCGCTTGTGCATCCGTCACGCGGGCGCGTGCCTCGACCTTGCGGGTCGACAGCCATTCGACGAAAGCGCGGCCCAGCGTGCCGTAGTTCGCCAGCGCGGCGGCGGACAACTCATTGGCGAATACCTCGCCGTCCGGGTGCCCGTGGATGCAGTCGAATGCCCGGTAGATGCCCTGATCGGCCGGAATGTCCAGCAATCGGATTTCCTGCCCGCCTCGTGGCGTCTGTCCACCTTCTGCAAGGTATTGGCCCATACCGACCTCGCCGGTCGAGATCAGTGCCAGGCGCCATGAGCGGTTCGCTACCGTGCCGCCGTCCTTCGCACCCTGGAGTTTTGAAATGCCGTTGAGCATCGAATAGATCGCAGGGCCAATCTTGCGTGCATCGCCCGCGCCGATCTCATCGAGATACAGCATCATGTCGTTGGCCGATTCGGATGCCAGCGACAACCCCAGCGACGTGCCAGACCATGTGTGCCTGGTGCGTACTGGATGCCCCCATACGCTCGCCGCTGCTTCGGCAGTCGTACTCTTGCCCGAGGAACTGTTGGTGTACAGGTGCAGGCCAATGCCGTCCTTCGCATCGATGAGCGACAGCAGTGGTCCAGCCAGTGCGCAGGCGATAGCGGCCACCACGAGCGGATTTTCGCGGGCTAGGGCGCCCACGGTAGAGCGCCAGGTGTCCAGCGTGCCGGAGGGCTGGTAGGCACCGGGGTTTTGCGGCTTGCCGTTGAAATGGATCGGACTGTCGGGCGTGCCGATGATCTCACCGGTCGGCAGGATGAATGCGCCGCACTGCCAGCCAGTCATGGCGACGATCTCATGCCACTGTGTGTCGCCTCCCTTCTGAAGGAAGTACGCGAGGCGGTGGCGAGCAGCGGGCTGACTGGCCACCGCGAGCCCGAGATTGCGCAGCGCCGCCCATCCCTCACGCTCGCCAATGTCGGCGCTGGGCAGTGCCAGGCGGATAGCCTCGCCGCTCCCCTGTCGCTTCCATTGCAGCAGCCGGTACTGGCGGCCCGCGTCATCACAGCCGCTACCCAGCACCTCGATTGGATCGCACAGCCACAGCGGTTGGGCGTACGACGCTGCCCCGCCGTCTTTGTCATGCTTGACGCCCACGTAGCACAGCCCGCCATCGATGACGGCGTAATGGGGCTCCAGATTACTCGTGTCAGCGCCGTGGCCTTCTTTGCGATGCGCGGCCAGTGCGATGACCTTCCGCGCGGTCGCGTTGAATGCGGCCTGCTCGTCGTCACTCGCCGTAACGAAGGCTTCGTTATCAAGCGCCATTGCCTGCGCCTCCCTTCATGATGATGAGCGCAGGCTGACGCCCGAATGTCTGGATGAATAGCCGGCGAGGGTTTGCGGCTAGAATTCGCGCGGCCAAGCCGCGCACCAAGCCGGCCGGCACCGCGTCGTCAATAACGATCTCAGTGTCGAGGCCCTCAAGGGCGCTCATGTTGTCGTTGGGGCTCGGGCGCCAGCTACCCGGCACAGCCAGCCATGGAATGTTGCTCGACAGGGTGACGCCCAGGCTCAGCAACACCCAGCGACGCACGGGCACATTGCCTGCTTTGCGCTGCACGTGCAGCGGGACGAGCCAATTTGGAACCTGGGCGTGGACGTCGATAAGCTGCGCAGCGCTCAATGCGTACCCCCTTCTTCCTCAAATTCGGATCGGTGGAGGGCAGTCAACTGCAAGGCAAAACCGGCCAGTGTTGCAACCGTAGTGTGGCAACGCGCCGCATCGAGGATGGCAAGGAATGCGGCCTCAATGCGCTCCATGCACTGCGCAGCATAGCTAGCGACGGAGTGGTGTGCACTCAGCGAAACGCTATCTTCTGTCAGTTCCCGGATGTATCCACACGCCAACTCATGACCAATTTCCGCCAGTAATTGCGGATGGCGGTCATCTGCAGCGTTGCTGATCTCAGTGAAAATTTGCTCGAAAGCCTCAATACGCTGCGCGGCGTAGAGAGCAATAAGCGCGGCTTGCGCGTTGGTCTTCGGGGATTGGTTTTTCTCAGAGCGAGCGGAAATATGGCGCATGGTGCGGCCTCCTAGAACTATTGGGGAGGCCCGCCGTCCGCTCTCAAACGGGGTGGGCGGGCACAAAGTAGGGTTGAGAGACCGGCGTTCTAGGAAACCGGCGTGCGCGAACGCACCCCCACCATGGCCCGCCCAATGAAAGGGGCGCGCAAAGGCATACGGACGAAAAAATACCGCCTTGGCGGCGGTTGTCCGCCTAGAAACATTCGGGCTCTCACCCCCGGTCACTGCTGTTTCAGCGACGGGGCCAGTATAGCGCAGTCTGGTGCCAATTGAATATGTGGGGCGCCGTTGCATCACGCGGTCTCCAGCACATACAGGCCCACACGGTGACGCTCGCCCCGCTCGGTGACGCGCCATACCCATGCCGTGGTGATCATGTGGCCAGCCTTGCGCAGTTCGAACACGCGCCGCGGCACGTGCAGGATGTCGAGCTTGCGATAGGCGTGGACCGTATCAACGGGGCCTCGCTTGAGAGCAGCCAATAGACGGGCGCGTTGAGCTTCGGCAGAGTTTTTACCCATGCCTCACCTCCTGCTTCACCAAGAGCAGATACAGGCCGGAAAGCTCGGCCGGCGTCAGGTGTGGTACGTCCGCGGGCAGCCAAGGGCGGAAATAACGCTTGGCAAACTCCTGCAGCAGGCGAGCGATAGAAACGCGGCTGGCGGCCTGCAGGGGCGTGCACATGCCTTGGGTACGCCCCAATTTCTTTTTGATAATCACGTGCGGCCCCTTTATTCCGATGCGGAGGAGGCCAGAATTTGGGCGGCTATCCAGCCGTCAATTGCGCTTTCGATCCACGCGACAGAACGCGGGCCGATGCTCAATGCGGGCGGGAATGTGCCGTCTTTGATGCGCTGGTAAATTGTGGAGCGAGATAGCCCGCAGCGGACTTTTACCTCGGGAAGCCGCAACAGGCGTGCGGGCTTAGTGATGCGCTCCGGCGATGCAGGGGCCGGATGCCGGGAGAGAGGGGGAGGGGGAGTATTGCGCCGGCGTCGTCCGTCGGGGTCGGGGTCGCCACCGTCATCGTCGTCTCCGGCCATGGCAATACTGGGGCCTTCTCCTCCAGGGGAATCAACGGTGCCATTGGCGCAGGTCGTATCCCAGCCAGCGTCGGAGATCGAGCAAACCGAACGCTTGGCGATGCCATCGGCCTTTCGCGGAGGCGGGGTACGTCCGCTGAGCACGTCAGATACGTAGTCCATATACGACTTGCGAGTCGAATTATTCATAGTTCGAATTAATCTTTACGTTGACGTCCATAGCGATTTTCTGTGCTATCGCATTGGACGGACGCGGATTATATTGGATGTCGGCCGCGCGTGAATCGCTTTTTGCGGAATTTGTCCTGGTGTGGCTTGCGTTCGTGTTCTGCCGCCGCAGAATGTGCAGCGTTCCTGATTGCCCGAAGGCGCGCCGCCGTGCCCTCTCACGCCGCAGCAGTCCTCAGCGGTACGACCTTTGCGCCGGCGCTCAATTGATCCAAGTAATCAGCCCAACGCTGCATCATCAGCCGTCGCTCCTTGATGAACTTCGTTCGGTTGTACGCGGCCCCGAGTGCGTCCGGTACGGTGTGCGCTAGCTGGTGCTCGATGACCTCCGGTTTCTGGTGCAATTCTTCATGCAAGATCGTGCGTGCCATTGCCCGGAAGCCGTGGCCAGTAATCTCGGTCTTAGTGTCGTACCCTAGCCGCCGCAGCGCCGCGTTAATTGCCGCCTCGCTCATGGGGCGTTGGGCAGTGCGCGCACCGGGGAAAACATAGGTACCGCCGCCAGTGAGAGCTTGCAGCTCGCGCAGAATCGCTACCGCTTGGGTGGCAAGCGGGACAAGGTGATCCGTCTTGGTCTTGCTGACCCGATAGCGCCATTCGGCTCGGTCCAGGTCAATCTGCCCCCACTCGGCCTTGCGAAGCTCCCCGGGGCGGACGAACAGTAGTGGGGCCAGCTTGAGCGCGCAGAGCACCGGAAACGTGCCGCTGAAACCTTCGAAGGCTCGCAGCATCTCGCCCACCTTTACCGGATCGGTGATCGACGCAAAGTGCGTCGGCGCCGCGGGGGGAATTGCGCCGATCAGGTCTTTGGCTGGGTCGGCCTTGGCCTTGCCTTCTTTGATTGCATACCGAAACACGCGGCTTATCTCGGAACGGACACGGTGGGCGGAAAAGCGAGCTCCCCGGCTGTCGATCCGCTTGAGTACGGCCAGAATTTCCGGTGCATCGATCTGCGTGATGGGACGTTTGCCGATCCAGGGGAAGACATCATTCACCAGGCGCGCGAGGGTCTTGATGTGCTGGGCTTCCTCCACCGTGCTTTTGCGCTCGTCCAGCCAATCACGAGCCACGGCCTCAAAGGAATTGTTTGCGGCCAACTTGGCGGCGCGTTGATCGGCCTTCTTCGCCTCGCCAGGGTCAATGCCATCGGCCAGTTTTTCACGGGCCTCATCACGCTTCTTCCGCGCCGCTGCCAATGACACATCAGGATAGACGCCCAGCGAAAGCAGCTTCTCCTTGCCCGCCATCCGATATTTGAGGCGCCAGTAGCTCCCCCCGCCTGGGGTGATATGCAGGAACAGCCCGCCGCCGTCGAACAGCTTGAGCGGCTTGTCTGCGTCTTTTACGGACTTGATCGCGTTCTTGATCGCTACGTCGGTGGTGGGCATGGTGGGGGTACATTTCGTAGGGTATGGGGCGCTTTCCGCCCAATACCCCCACAAGTACCCCCAATGTACCCCCGCTGTCAATGGACGTTCTTGGACGTTGCGGGAAACAAAAAACCCCGCAAAGCTAGGCTGGGCGGGGTTTGGCGGACTACTACGGACTGCTTGAGATTTGTTCTTGGTGCCCGGGGTCGGACTCGAACCGACACGCCTTGCGGCGGGGGATTTTGAGTCCCCTGCGTCTACCTGTTTCACCACCCGGGCGGGGTGTTCGGCGATGAACAAGACAGCACATCGCGCGGTAATGAATCGGGGATTATGCCGGAAATCGCCCTTTGGAACAACCCGGGGCCGCAGCGGGTCTGCTCCGGCCCCGAAGCATGGCTCCGGTATTGAACTGGCGCCACTGGCGGCTACTGGCAACTCATCGTGAACGTTGCCACGGCCCTGAGCACGCCCGGGCCTACCGCGCCGGTGGAGATGTACTGCACGTGCATTGGGGCGGACGTTGTCGAATCGGAAGGATTCCCGAACCACCGGGGCTGATTGCCACCGTCAGCATGCGGGCACATAACGCACGCAGCAGCAGTGCACCCGTCATTGCTCGTGATTTCCGGCTTCCGGGTTGCCGTTTGCGTGGCATACCCCGTCGATCTTGACGTAGGCAGCGTCACCGCCACGAGGCGGGAGCTGATAGGGGATCCAGCAATGACCTTGCAGGCTGTCATCCCATTTCACTTGCAGTTGCCCGGCGTCCTCAATGCCGTGCACGAAAATGCGGCCGCCTTGACCAACGGCGCCGACTTCCGAGCCCTGTTCATCGGTCACGGTGGCGCCGAATGGCAGCGCCTTGCCATCGGGCCGGCGCGCGGCAATGATGGCGGCGCGGCCTGAAATGGTCGCGAACTGGATCTTCACGACCGAGTTCGCGCGCGGCGCAACCAGTGCGCTGGTCGCTTTCAGTTCCACATCCAGCGGCAGGCCCTTGGGATCGAGTTCCACCGAGTTCAGGCTGTAGGGCGTCAGGTAAGGAACCACCGCATAGCCGGATCCGTCGATACGCACACCGGGCGAGTTCGTGATCCGCGCACCCTTGGCGTCCTTCGCCTCGACGATGCCGATCGTGTCGCCCAGGTAGTTGGCCAGCGTGAGTCCGCCGGGGTGCACGACCA
>JAFAJB010000220.1 GCA_019236395.1 Cupriavidus sp. | reverse complement strand
CGCCCCGCGCCAGCGCCCGCCACGCCGTCGTGTGTGGCGGGTGCTGGCGTGGTTCGTCGGCCTGCTGTTGCTGCTGGTGATTGCCGCGATGACCGCGGCGGTGCTTGCGCTGCGCACCGAGGCCGGCACGCGCCAGCTCTGGAGCCTGGCCACACGGCTGTCCGCCGGCATGCTGGCGGGGAAGTTCGATGGCGGCACCGTCACCAGCGGCCTGCGCCTGCATGACGTGGTGTTTGCCAGCGGCGACTCGCGCGTCACGATCGACCGGATCGACAGTAAATGGCATGTGACGTGGTCACCCATGCGGCTGCACGTGGAATGGCTGCGCGTGGGCAAGGTCGATGCGCGCCTGCCGGCTTCCCAGCCGAGCGCTCAGCCTGCGCAGATGCCTGCGACGCTGGAGCTGCCGCTTGCGGTCGACATCGATACGCTGACGCTCGGTGAACTCTCGCTGTTGCAAGGGCCGGCGACCACTTCCAGCCCGCTGCTGCTGTCGGACCTGTCGGCCGCGTTGCACTCCGATGGCCAGCGCCACCGCCTGGTGGTCGATCACCTGGTCACACCCTACGGGAAGCTGCAGGCCAATGCGCAGATCGCCGGGCGCAAGCCGTTCGCGCTGACCGTCGAGGCGTTGATGGAGGGCCACTGGCAGGAGGAATCGTACGAAATGACCGCGCGGGCCGATGGCTCGCTGGCGGCGCTGCATGTGCAGGTGGAAGCCAACGACCGGATTCGTGTACGTGCCAATGCGGACGTGACACCGTTTGGCGAGGTGCCGTTCACGCATCTGATGATCGACGGCGAACGCATCAACCCGCGCCTGTTCAGTCCGACGGCGCCGCAGGCGAACCTGACTGTGCATGCCGATCTGCGGCCGGTGGTAGCGGCCGCGCAGGCGGGGGCTTCGGCGTCGGCGGCGTCGACGACATCAGCGACATCGGCGACACCGGCGACACCGGCGACACCGGCGACACCGGCGGCATCGGCTACCCCCGCCAGTTCGGTGCATGCCAGGCCTGTGCCGCCCAAGGCTGCGCCGCTGGTCGTGGCCGGAGAGATGTCCGTGCGCAACCTCGAACCGGGTCCGATCGACAAGCATCGCCTGCCTGTGCAAAGCATGGAGGCCCGCGTCGAACTCAGCGAGTCGGCGCAGACGCTGCGCGACATGCGCATCGCGCTGCCGGGCCGTGCCGAGGTCGTCGGCCATGGCTCACTGCATGAAGGCCGTGGCGGCTTCGATCTCGATGTGCACCAGCTCGATGTCGCGGCCTTGTACACGAGCCTGGTACCCACCAACCTGTCCGGTCCCGTGAGCCTGCGGCTCGAGCCGGGCCGCCAGAGCGTGGCGCTGGATGTAGCGGGCGGCGAGATCAAGCTGTTTGCCAACGCAAGTGTCGATGCGGACGCGCTGACGCTGTCCACGCTGCGCGCCGGGCTGGGCAGTGGCACGCTGACCGCCGAGGGCAAGCTCGGACTCAAGGGCGAGCAGGCGTTCAGCTTCAAGGGCAAACTCGCCAACTTCGATCCGGCGCGCGTGGCCAAGGTGGCGCCGGGCCGCATCAATGCCGATTTCTCGACGACGGGGTCGCTGGCGAAGACGCTGCGCGTGGCCGTCGACTTCGGGCTCAACGAAAGCGAGTATGCGGGCTTGCCGATGACCGGCACCGGCCGTGTGCGCCTGGAGGGCGAGCGGCTGATGCCGAGCGAGGTTTCGCTGCTGATGGCCGGCAACCAGGTCAACCTGCGTGGCAGCTTCGGGGCGCGTGGAGACCGTCTCAAGGTCAATGTCGATGCGCCGCAGCTCGAACGGCTCAAGTTCGGCGTGGCCGGTCGCGCCAAGGTGGATGCCGAGATCACGGGCACGCTTAAGCGGCCCGAGATCGTGGGCGACTACAGCGCGCAATCGCTCGTCATCGGTCCGCACAAGGTGGCCAGCGCCAGCGGTCATGCGGAACTGCGCGGTGGGCTTGACGGTACGCTGTCGGCGCAACTGAGCGCGCGTGACTACCATGGCCCGCAGGCCAGCATCCGGACCCTGGATGCCAACCTCGGCGGCACGCAGGCCAGCCATACGTTCGATGCAAAGGCGACGGGCACGCTTCACGATCACCCCATGCAACTGGTGTTGTCGGGCCAGGGCGCGTGGCGTGGTGACCAGGGCTGGAACGGTACGATCCGCACGCTTGAAGAGCGCGGCACCGTCAACCTGCGGCTGGCCGCGCCGACGCAACTGCTGGTAGCGGACCAGCATATCCGGCTGGGCCATACGCGGCTGCTGCTGGATCGCTCGACGCTGAACATCGATGGCTTCGAATTCGACCATGGACGCATTCTCACGAAGGGCAATCTCGACGGCGTGCAGGTTGGCCATGTGCTGGACGTCGTGCAGGCGCTGACGGGCGAGCCGCTGCCGGTGCGCTCGGATCTCGTGCTCGATGGACGCTGGAACCTGAACCTTGCCGAAACCGCGAGCGGGTTTGCCGAGATCCGCAGGCGCAGCGGCGATGCCTCGGTCAACGCCGGGCGTGGCTGGACCACGCTTGGCCTCGGCGAAACCGCGCTGCGCGCGGACTTCGCCGGCAATCGCGTCACGTTGAAGGGCGGCACCACGTCGCAGCGGATCGGCAAGCTCGATGTCGATGTATCGGCAGGGCTGGTCAGCGAGCAGGGCCTGTTGACGATCGGGCCGGCGTCGACGCTTGGCGGCACCGTGATCGTCGATATCCCTCGCCTCAAGTCACTTGAGGCACTGAGCGGACCGCAGTTCGCGTACGAGGGCAAGATCGGCGCGACGATTCGCCTGGCGGGTACCGTCGGCAGCCCGCTGCTGACGGGCAACGTCGAGGGCAGCGAGATCGCCGTCACGCTCTATGACCTGGGCATCCGCCTGACCGACGGCGTGGTGCAGATTGCGCTGGACCAGAACACGGTGGAACTGAAGCAGGTGCGCTTCCGCGGCGGCGACGGCACGGTGACGGCCACCGGCGCGGTCAAGCTAGGCGAGGCCGACCCGAACCTGTCGGCCAAGATCGTGGCTGAGAAGCTGCAGCTGTTTGCGAGCCCGGAACGCACGCTGATCGTGTCGGGCGATGCCAGCATCGCCAACGAGAACCGGAAGATCGCGATTCGCGGCAAGTTTCATGTCGATCGCGGCCTGTTCGACTTGCCGAAGGCCAGTGCGCCGGTGCTTGGCGATGACGTCGTCGTGGTCCGCCGGCGTGACGAGCGCGAACTGAAGACGGCCGCCACGCAGACGCCGGAGTCCAAGCCGGCCAGCCGCTTCAGCCCGCTGATCGACATCACCATCGACCTCGGCAACGACTTCCGCTTCCGCGGCGCCGGCGCCGATCTGCTGCTGTCCGGCCAGCTCGGTGTGCGTAGCGAACCGCTGACGCCGATGCGCGCCACCGGCACGGTGCGCGTGGTGAGCGGCACGTATGAGGCGTTCGGCCGCAAGCTCGAAATCGAATACGGGTTCATCAACTTCAATGGTCCGGTGGACAATCCAGCCATGAACATCCGCGCCATGCGCCGCAACCAGGAGGTGGAGGCCGGTGTCGAGGTGACTGGCACGGTGCGGCTGCCGCGCGTGAGGCTGGTTTCCGAGCCGAACGTGCCCGATGAGGACAAGCTGTCGTGGCTGATGTTCGGCTATGGCGCGGAAAGCGCGGGAACGAGCCAGCAAAAGCAGATGAGTGGGGGTGCGCTCGGCGGCGCGGCGCTCGGCATGATCGGCGGCAAGGCCGGCAAGAGCGTGGTGTCGCACTTCGGTATCGACGAATTCTCGATCGGGCCGAGTACCGCCGGCCTGAGCGACACGCAGGTGGTCAGCATCGGCAAGGCCGTCACCGACCAGATCTCCGTGGGGTACGAGCAGAGCCTGACGTCTGCGTCGAACGTGGTCAAGCTGACCTGGGCGTTCTCGCAGCGTTGGTCGCTGATTGCCAAGGGCGGATCGATCAACGGCCTGTCGGTGCTGTTCAACCGCCGCTTCAACAACTGGGGTACGCTGTTCTCGGGCGGCTCGGGCCGGCGCGCAGCCGCGGCAGCATCTGCGGCTGAAGCGAGCGCTGCGGCTGCATCCGCGGCCGAAGCCAGCGCCCCGGCCGGCGAGCCGGTTGAACCCGTCAAACCATGAGATCCATGAACTTCCGAATGACTGATGCGTCGCGCAGACGCCTTGCCGCCATGGGACTGATAGCCAGCCTGCTTGCCCTGTTCGGTTGCGACCAGCAGAAGGTCGACGAAGCCATGAAGAAAGCCGGCGACGCCGCACGCAATACGTGGAACAGCGTGAAACCGGACAGCCAGCTGTTCAAGGGCATCGAGATCGGCAAGTCAACCGAGGATGACGTCCGGCGCCAGGCCGGCAAGCCCGAGATTGTCTGGGAAGAAGAGGATGGCGGACGCCGGCTTGAGTATCCGCGCGGGCCAGAAGGCGGCACGACGTGGATGGTGACCACCGGCCCGGATGGCATCGTGCGCAAGATCGAACAGGTGCTGACTGCGGAGAGCTTCGCGCAGGTGCGGCCCGGCATGAACAAGGACCAGATCCGCCGCATGCTCGGCAAGCCGACCAAGGTGGAGGCGTTCCGACTCAAGCAGGAGGAGGTGTGGGGCTACCGCTGGTTTGAAAGTCCGACCGAGCGGGCTTTCTTCAATGTCCACTTCAACAATGACGGGACCGTGACGACGACGTCGCGTAGCGACGATCCGTCGAAGATGGGTGGCGGTTGATGCCAGGCCGGTTTTCTCCCCTCTCCCGCTAGCGGGAGAGGGGCCGGGGGAGAGGGCAGGCCTCTCAAGACGAGACAGTCGCAATTTGAACTGCTAGGCCCTCTCCCCCAACCCCTCTCCCACGATGTGGGAGAGGGGAGCGAACACACTGGGTAGTAACTCAGCGAATACGCATGCCCGGCACGGCCCCGCTGTGCGGTTCGAGGATGTACAGACCCGGATTGGCCTTCTCATCGGCGGCCGACGCTGCCAGGACCATGCCTTCGGACATGCCGAACTTCATCTTGCGCGGCGCCAGGTTGGCCACCACCACGGTCAGCTTGCCCACGAGCTGCTCCGGCGTATAGGCCGACTGGATGCCCGAGAACACGTTGCGCGTCTTGCCTTCGCCCAGGTCCAGCGTCAACTGCAGCAGCTTGTTCGATCCCTCGACCTTGTCGCACGCGACGATCTTTGCCACGCGCAGGTCGACCTTCGCGAAGTCGTCGATCGTGATCGTGTCGGCAACCGGCTCGATTGCCCCGGTGGCAGCACCAGCACCAGCATCGGCGGCCGGTGCGGCGGCCTGAAGGGAGTCACGGTTCGCGGCCACCAGCGCATCGATCTGCTTCGTGTCGACGCGCGTCATCAGATGCTGGTACGCCTGCACCGGACGGTCGGCCGAAAGCTGCTTGTCGATCGCGCGCCAGTCGAGCGGCTCGACGTTCAGGAAGCGCTCGATGCCGGCGGCCATGTTCGGCACCACGGGCTTCAGGTAGATCGACAGCAGGCGGAACGCCTCGAGCGAGACCGAGCACGCGGCGTGCAGCGCATCGCGCTTGCTTTCGTCCTTGGCCAGTTCCCACGGCTTGTTGGTGTCGACGAATGCGTTGACGGCATCGGTCAGCTCCATCACCAGGCGCAGCGCCTTGCTGTACTCGCGGCTCTCGTAGAAATGGGCCACCTGCGGTGCGGCCTGGCGCAGCTGTTCCAGCAACGGGTTGGCCAGCGCGGCCTCGTTGACCTTGCCGTCGAAGCGCTTGACCAGGAAGCCGGCGGCGCGGCTGGCGATATTCACATACTTGCCGATCAGGTCGCTGTTCACGCGGGCGACGAAGTCGTCCAGGTTCAGGTCCAGGTCTTCCATGCTCGCGTTGAGCTTGGCGGCGAAGTAGTAGCGCAGCCATTCCGGGTTCATGCCGGTATCGATATAGCTCTGCGCGGTGATGAACGTGCCGCGCGACTTGCTCATCTTGGCGCCGTCGACGGTCAGGAAGCCGTGCGCGAACACGTTGGTCGGGGTCCGGTAGCCCGAGAAACGGAGCATCGCCGGCCAGAACAGTGTGTGGAAGTAGAGGATGTCCTTGCCGATGAAGTGATACTGCTCGGCGGTCGAATGCGGGCCCACCCAGGCGTCGAAGTCGATGCCGCGCTTCTCGGCGAGGTTCTTGAAGCTTGCGTAGTAGCCGATCGGGGCATCGAGCCACACGTAGAAATACTTGCCCGGCGCGCCCGGGATCTCGAAGCCGAAGTAGGGGGCGTCACGCGAGATGTCCCAGTCGGACAGCGTCGAAGCTTCGCCTTCGGCACCGAGCCATTCCTGCATCTTGTTGCTGGCTTCGGGCTGGGCCAGGTCGGCCACCCACTCGCGCAGGAACGTTTCGCAGCGCGGATCGGACAGCTTGAAGAAGAAGTGCGTCGACGACTTGCGCACCGGCGTGGCGCCCGACACTACCGAGTACGGGTTCTTCAGGTCGGTCGGGACGTAAGTTGTGCCGCAAATTTCACATGAATCGCCATACTGATCCTTGGCGCCACACTTCGGGCACTCGCCCTTGATGAAGCGGTCCGGCAGGAACATGTTCTTGACCGGGTCATAGAACTGCTCGACATCGCGCTCGGCAATCAGGTCCTCGGCCTTCAGGGCCAGGTAGATTTTTTCGCAGAGTTGGCGATTTTCCTCGGCGTCGGTGCTGTAGTAGTTGTCAAACGACACCAGGAAGCTGTCGAAATCGCGCTTGTGCTCGGTCCAGACGCGGTCGATCAACTGCTTGGGGGTGATGCCTTCCTTCTCGGCGCGCAGCATGACCGGCGTGCCGTGGGTATCGTCGGCACCCACGTAATAGACCTCATTGCCCATCATGCGCTGGAAGCGCACCCAGATGTCGGTCTGGATGTACTCCACCAGGTGGCCGATATGGATCTGGCCATTGGCATATGGCAGGGCAGAGGTAACGAGGATGCGGCGTGCGGTCATGAAAAGAGCCGTTCAGAGGGGGTTCGGTGCCGGAAGCGCCGGCGGCGGCCGGCCGGGGGCACGGGGGGAAAGGGGCTATTTTAGCAATTGCACCGCGCAGATGCGCGGTTTGCGTGCGATCTAGGGTCGAACGGGGGCGAATCTCGCCGAAAATGGCCCTCAAAATGTCCGATCTGACTCGAAAGCAGGCAAGAACGCAGGCAAAAAAAAGCGCCGGTTAGTACCGGCGCAGCTTTCCACAACGGAAAAGGAGGAGAAATCAGGCACCGCCCGGGAGGTCAGCCACCCATCGCGAGCCAGCAACGGTGGCAAGCGGTACCTGAACTCTATGACTGGTCACCCCGAAATTGGTTTCAAGAAAATTTCGACGCGGCGATTCTGGGCACGGCCAGCCTCGGTTGAATTGTCCGAAACGGGCTGGGTCTGGCCCCGGCCTTCGGCACTCAGACGGTTCCGAGAGATGCCATGGTCACCCAGGTAGCCCGCCACGCTCTGGGCGCGACGCTGCGAGAGCTGCAGGTTGTATGTCGCGTTGCCGGTGCTGTCCGTATGGCCGACGACGTTGGCCGACACGTCCTGATGCTGGCTCAGCGTCTGGGCCACCTGGTCCAGCACACTGCGGAACGACGGCTTGATCGAGGCGCTGTCGGTATCGAACGTGACCTGGCTCGGGATGTTGACCTTCAGCGACCCATCCGGCTGCTCGGTGATCTGCGTGCCGGTACCGGCCGTGTCCTTGTTCAGCTTGCCGCGGATCGCGTTCCAGTTGTAACCGGCAGTGCCGCCAAGTGCACCGCCCACGGCCGCGCCGACCAGCGTGCCCGTGGTGTTGCCGCCGATCAGGTTACCAAGGCCGGCGCCCACAGCCGCACCGACCCCAGTGCCGACCGCAGTGTTGGTCTGTTGCTCGGTGGCACAACCCGCCAGGGCCGCAGCTGCGACAAGCGAGACGGTGACGAGCTTGAAATTCATGCTTTCTCCTTCTGTAGATTCCCGTAAAAGTTCTGTCAGCGACATCCCGCAATGTTAACGCCTGCGGCGTAATGCCGGGCGTGCCGCGGACAAGTTTCAGCATGCAATCGAAAACGCTCAGGACGTATTCATTGTGCTGACCCGCTGGCGGGCAAAGGGGCCGCAGGAAAAGGGCCGCTGGATTAGCGCACTACAATAGACATATGGCGGGGCGTGCACAAGCCTGAGAGTGTGAGAGATATGTAAATATCTGTAGTACCCCACTTGGCCAAGGGGCTTTCGCGGGCCTGTCCCGCCGCACTCGCCATGGGTCATACTTTGTGAGCGATTTGTTAGCATTGCGCGCCTCACCCCCCAATTATCGAATATAGAAGCGGAGTCTGTCTTGAGCCTCACCATTGAGCAGGTAACCGAAGTCCTACGGACTGTGATCGACCCCAACACGGGCAAGGACCTCGTATCCACGCGCTCGGCGCGCAACGTGCGTGTCGAAGGCGGTGACGTTTCCGTGGAAGTGGAACTCGGCTACCCCGGCAAGAGCCAGTTCGATCTGATCCGCAAGCTCGTGATCGGCGCGCTGCGCAATCTGCCGGGCGTGACCAATGTCAGCGTGGCCATGTCGATGAAGATCGTCGCCCACGCGGTGCAGCGCGGGGTCAAGCTGCTGCCCGGTGTGCGCAATGTGATCGCGGTGGCGTCGGGCAAGGGCGGGGTGGGCAAGTCCACCACGGCTGTAAACCTGGCGTTGGCGCTGGCCGCGGAAGGCGCGCGCGTAGGCATGCTGGACGCCGATATCTACGGCCCGAGCCTGCCGATGATGCTGGGCATCGACGGCCGTCCCGAATCGGCCGACGGCCAGACCATGGAGCCGCTGGAAGGCCATGGCCTGCAAGCCAACTCGATCGGCTTCCTGATCGAGCAGGACAATCCGATGGTCTGGCGCGGCCCGATGGTCACGTCGGCACTGGAACAACTGCTGCGCCAGACCAACTGGCACGACCTTGACTACCTGATCGTCGACATGCCGCCGGGCACCGGCGACATCCAGCTCACGCTGTCGCAGAAGGTGCCGGTCACGGGCGCCGTGATCGTGACCACGCCGCAGGACATCGCGCTGCTGGACGCCCGCAAGGGTCTGAAGATGTTCGAGAAGGTCGGCATTCCAATCCTCGGCATCGTCGAGAACATGGCTGTGTATTGCTGTCCGAACTGCGGCCACGTGGAGCATATTTTCGGCGCCGGTGGGGCGGACAAGATGAGCAGCGAGTACGGCGTGGACGTGCTCGGCAGCCTGCCGCTGAACCTGTCGATCCGCGAGCAGGCCGACTCCGGCCGCCCGACCGTGGTGGCGGAGCCCGACAGCCCGATCTCGGCGATCTACCGCGAAGTGGCGCGCAAGGTGGCCATCAAGGTGGCCGACAAGGCGCGCGACATGAGCAACAAGTTCCCGAGCATCGTTGTCCAGAACACCTGACACGTAGCGGAGCCTCTCGTGGACCAACCCGTTGTTCCTGAACCGGAAACCTCGCCTGCAGGCAGGCCGTCCGTGACGATGGCCGTGGTCATGCGCCGCGTGGCGCTGGCCAGCCGCTGGCAGCCGTGGAAGTGGGAGCTCGACGCCGTGCTGCCGGACCTCGGCGAGTATGGCGCGGCGCCGATGTGCCTCGATTCGGACGACCACGGCGCGCACTGGATCCACCCCGGCTACCCGGTCACGCTGTATCGCGACGAGGGGGAGGGGTACTACCTGAACCTGACCTCCACCGCGCCTTGCTGGTTCGTGTTGTGGCGCATGGCCGAAACGCCAGACGAGGATGGCGAAACCCGTCCGGTGCCCGTCACGGTGAGCCTGTCGTACAACGAGGCCGGGCGCTGGCTGGATGCGGGCGAGAATGTCGAGAACGTGCCGCTGGAGCCGGAGCAGCGGGCCTGGCTTCAGGCCTTCACCGACCAGCACTATCGGCCGGAGCCGAAGAAGCGGCGCCGCCCCGAATCGTTCAAGGCGCCCGATGAGCGCGCACGCTACTGAGGGGCGACGATGAGCGATAGCGACACCACGTTCCTGTCCCGCTGGTCGCGCCGCAAGGCTGCGGTCCGCGAGGGCAAGGCCGTGCCCGACGAAGCGCAGGCGCCGGCCACGTCGTCGCCGTTGACGCCGCCAGCGCCTGCGGCACCGCCGCCTCAGGAGCCGGAGGCGGACTCCGCGCCGCTGCCGACCCTCGCGGACGTGGCGCAGCTGAGTCCCGGGGACAATATCGCCCGCTTCGTGACGCCAGGCGTGGATGAGTCGGTCAAGCGTGCGGCATTGAAGACCTTGTTTGCCGATCCGCACTTCAATGTGATGGACGGGCTCGATATCTATATCGACGACTACAGCAAACCGGACCCGATCCCCCTCGATGTCCTGCGCAGGCTGACGCAGTCCGAAACGCTGGGCCTGTTCGATCCGATCGAGGACGATGCGCAGCAGGCGCAGGAGTTGCAGCAGGTGCAGGCGCCGCAAGCCGATGCCGACTCCGCGCCCGCTGCCGAAGCGGCCGCGAAATCGGCCGAGGATTCGGCTGAGGATTCGGCCGCTGGGTCTGCCGCCGAATCCGCCGATGATGTGGCTGCGGACAAACACGCGTAGCCGCAAGCCAGGTACCGGCCTAGAATAGGCCACCCTCACAAATTCGCCGGCACAAGATTCTTCCAGAACGAGAAGGGCGCGCCGGCCCGTAGTGCTAGTCAAATGCCGACGCTGATCTGCAATTGCAACGAAACGATGCCGCTCGATGGCGCGGCGCTTTCGGATGCCAACCGGGATGCCACGCAGGGCGCCGGTCCCCTGAAGGTCCATCGCTTGCTATGCCGCCGCGAGATCGGCGATTTCCGGCAGGCGCTTGACGGTGCCGACGACGTGATCGTTGCTTGCACCCAGGAAAGCCCGTTATTTACCGAAGTGGCCGCGCAGACCGCCAGGGAACAGGGCGTGATGACGGCGCCGGTCCGCTTCGTCAATATTCGCGAAACCGGCGGCTGGTCGGCCGGTGCCCGGCGCGACCCGGCCACGGCCAACGCGAAGATCGCCGCGCTGCTTGCGGTGGCGGCGCTGCCCGACCCCGATCCCGTGGCAACCGTCGATTACCGTTCCGATGGCGCGGTCCTCGTGATGGGCCCGGCTGCGCGGGCGCTGCCGTGGGCAGGCCGCCTCAGCGAAGCGGGACTCGATGTGACCGTCCTGCTGGTCGGGACTGACGGCGCTGTGGGCAGCGATGCGAATCCGGCCGGCCGCGCGTGGCCGGTCCATAGTGGCACGCTCCAGTCGCTCAAGGGCTGGCTTGGCGCGTTCACGGCCACCTGGGAAACAGGCGCCGGCAAGAGCAATCCGATCGACCTGGACCTCTGCACGCGCTGCAACGCCTGCATTGCGGCTTGCCCCGAGCAGGCCATCGACTTCAGCTACCAGATCGACCTTGACCGCTGCCGTGACCATCGCGACTGCGTGAAGGCGTGCGGCGCGGCGGCGGCCATCGACTTCGATCGCCCGGTTGCCACCGAAACGGGCCGCTTCGATATCGTCTTCGACCTCAATGATGCGCCAGCGTATGCGATGCACCAGCCGCCGCAGGGCTACCTGCATGCGGGTGGCGATGTCGCACGCCAGTACGCGCTGGCGTTGACAGCGCAGCAGCTCGTTGGCGAATTCGAGAAGCCGAAGTTCTTCCGCTACAAGGAGAGCCTCTGCGCCCATGGCCGTAACCAGACCACGGGCTGCACGGCTTGTATCGACATTTGCTCGACGCAGGCCATTGGCTCGCACTGGCGCGACGGCAAGGGCCGCATCGAGGTGACGCCGAACCTGTGCATGGGTTGCGGCGCGTGCACGACGGTGTGCCCGAGCGGCGCGATCAGCTACGGCTATCCCGGCCCCGAGACGCTCGGTGAGCGCCTGCGTACGCTGGTGACCACTTACAACCGGGCCGGCGGCCGCGATGCCGTGCTGTTGCTGCATGGCGAGGAGCACGGCACACCGGCGATCCTGGCGCTTGGCCGCGCCGCACGGGCCGGCCAGGCACGCGGCGTGCCGCCCAACGTGATTCCGGTTTCGGTGTTCCACCCGGCGTCGGCCGGCATCGAACTGTGGCTGGCTGCATTGAGCTGGGGCGCGGGTGGTGTGGCCGTGCTGCTGACCGGCGACGAGGCGCCACAGTACCGTGCGGCACTGGTCGAGCAGATGGCTGTGGCGCGCGCGATCCTCGAAGGGTTTGGCTACCGTGGCCACCGGCTGGCGCTGGTCGAGGCGCGCGATGTCGCCACGCTCGACGCGGGCCTTGCAGCTATTTCCACAACGGCCGAACCGGTGACCCAGCTCCCGGTGGCGGGGTTCCGTGCCGCGCTGGTCAAGCGCGAGACGCTCGACTTCGTCATTGACCATCTGGCCCGCCACGCGCCGACGCCCGCCGAGGCGCTGCCGCTGCCGCAGGGCGCACCGCTTGGTGCCGTCGAGGTCGATACCGAACGCTGCACGCTGTGCATGGCGTGCGTGGGCGCGTGCCCGTCCCAGGCGCTGCGCGATAACGCCGAGCGGCCCGTGCTCGCTTTCGTCGAGCGCAACTGCGTGCAATGCGGCCTGTGCGAGAAGACCTGTCCGGAGGACGCGATCAAGCTCGTGCCGCGCCTGCTGACGGGCGATGCCGCACGCCGGCCCGTGACACTCAACGAAACCCAGCCGTTCCACTGCGTCCGCTGCGGCAAGCCGTTCGGCACTGCGCAGATGGTCGAATCGATGCTGGTCCGTCTGGCCGGCCATCCCGCGTTTGCCGGCGCGGCGGCCGAGCGGCTGAAGATGTGTAGCGACTGCCGCGTTGTCGACATGATGGAAAAGGACAGCGGCACCGCCACCGGCGCGACGCTGCAGTAATGCCGCAATACGTGCCGCAGTACGCGCCGCAAGAGCGACATACGGGACTTTTTGGACATATCACGACATGAGCGATTTCCAGCCGATCCAGCTAACCGCCCCGGCGCCCGCACGCGGCGAGCCGGATCCCGAGGACACTGCGCGCGCCGACCTCTACGGCCTGCTGGCCACGCTGTTCTATCAGGCGCCAGATGCCGCGCTGCTGCACCACATCGCGGCCAATCGCGCGACCGATGCCGATGCGCTCACCGTGCTGGGCAGCGCATGGAATATGTTGTGCGACGCAGCATCGATCACGACTGCCGCGGAAGCGGCCGATGAATATGCGCAACTATTCGTCGGTGTCGGCAAACAGGAGATCTTTCTCTACGGCTCGTACTACCAGGCCGGTTTCCTGAACGAGCGGCCACTGGTGGCGCTGCGCGACGATCTGGCCCGCTACGGGCTCACTCGGCACGACAACATCAGCGAAACCGAGGACCACGTGGCGGCGGTGTGCGAGGTGATGCGCTACCTCGTGGCGGGCGACGACGTGGCGGTGTCGAACCTCGGCGAGCAGCAGCGGTTCTTCGCCAGACATCTGCAACCGTGGGTGGATCAGTTGTGCGATGCGCTTGAAAACCATCCGCAGGCACGTTTTTACCGCAGTGCCGCAAGACTGCTACGCGCGTTCTGCAGCGTCGAGGCCATTGCGCTAGAGATGCACTGAGGCTGGACTGCGCGCATCCCCCAATTGGGGTTTGTCCGATTTATGACGATTTTCCGGCCGCATGCGTGGCCATTCGGTGGCGTTCCAACTAGAATATGCAAAACACGTCATAAATAAATTTTCCATCGGTACTGTATAGCCGAGGAGTCCTCATGGAAGATAAGCAATCCAGGGTCGCACGTCGCACCTTTCTCGCAGGTGCCGGCGTGGTTGCCGCGGCTGGCGCTGCCGCCGTGGCTACGCGCGGACAGCCCGCGCTCACCGAAGCCATCGCACCGAAGGCCGAGTCCGCCGATCCCGCGCCGGACAGCAACGGCTACCGGCTCACCGCCCATATCCGCAAGTATTACCGGACCACGCTGATCTAGGCGACGCGTCTTTCGGCGCGCCGTGGCGCGCCCGCGTCTGCCCTGTCGCCAACCGCTCTGATTCATCGAGGCATGCCATGATCCTGACCCGCAAACGCGCGGACCAACGCGCGGACCAAGGCCAGAACGGCCGGCTTACCAGCCGGCTCGCCGATTCCACATCGCAAGTCCAGCCCTCCGGACGCCTGTCCGCGCGTCTTGCCGCCGGGCTGGCCGGCGCCATGCCGACCATGGACCGCCGCAGCTTTCTCAAGCGCTCGGGCATTGGCGTCGGTGCCGGGCTTGCCGCCACGCAACTGACCATGATGCGCCGCGCCGATGCCGATGACGGCAAGGCGGGCGCGGCGGGCGGCAAGGGCGATATCGTCGTGCGCCGCACGGTCTGCGGCCACTGCTCGGTTGGCTGTTCGGTCGATGCGGTGGTGCAGAACGGTGTCTGGGTGCGTCAGGAGCCCGTATTCGATTCGCCGATCAACATGGGCGCGCACTGCGCCAAGGGCGCCGCGCTGCGCGAGCACGGCCATGGCGAGTACCGGCTCAAGTATCCGATGAAGCTGGTCGACGGCAAGTACCAGCGCATCTCGTGGGACCAGGCGCTTGACGAGATCACGGCGAAGCTCAAGCAGATCCGCCAGGAAACCGGCCCAGATTCGATGTTCTTCGTCGGCTCGTCGAAGCACAGCAACGAGCAGTCCTACCTGCTGCGCAAGTGGGTCTCGTTCTTCGGCACCAACAATACCGACCACCAGGCGCGCATCTGCCACTCCACAACGGTGGCCGGCGTGGCCAACACCTGGGGCTACGGGGCGATGACCAATTCGTACAACGACATGCAGAACGCGAAGGCGGCGCTGTATATCGGGTCGAATGCGGCCGAGGCCCACCCGGTGTCGATGCTGCATCTGCTCCACGCCAAGGAAAACGGCTGCAAGGTGATCGTGGTCGATCCGCGCTATACGCGCACGGCGGCCAAGTCGGACCACTACGTACGCATCCGCTCGGGCACGGACATCGCGTTCCTGTTCGGCGTGCTGTACCACATCTTCCAGAACGGCTGGGAAGACAAGAAGTACATCGCCGACCGTGTCTACGGCATGGACAAGGTCAAGGAGGAAGTCCTGGCCAAGTGGTCGCCCGACAAGGTCGAGGAAGTCTGCGGCGTGCCCGAGGCCGAAGTCCGCTACGTGGCCGAGACGATGGCGAAGAACCGCCCGTCCACGCTGGTGTGGTGCATGGGCCAGACCCAGCACACCATCGGCAACGCGATCGTGCGCGCGTCGTGCATCGTGCAGCTTGCGCTCGGCAATATCGGCGTGTCCGGCGGCGGGGCCAATATCTTCCGAGGCCACGACAACGTGCAGGGCGCCACCGACGTGGGCCCGAACCCCGATTCGCTGCCTGGCTACTACGGCCTGGCCACCGGTGCGTGGAAGCACTTCGCGAAGGTGTGGGGTGTTGATTACGAGTGGATCAAGAAGCAGTACGCCTCGCAGGCGATGATGGAGAAGTCCGGCACCACGGTTTCGCGCTGGATCGACATCGTCACCGAGAAGAAGGACCTGATCGACCAGGACAACAACGTGCGCGGCGTGTTCTTCTGGGGCCATGCCCCGAACTCGCAGACGCGCGGCCTGGAGATGAAGCGCGCGCTGGACAAGCTCGACTTGCTGGTCGTGATCGACCCGTACCCGTCGGCCACCGCCGCGATGGCCAACATGACGCCGGCAGAGGGCGATACCGTCAATCCGAACCGCGCGGTGTACCTGCTGCCGGCGTGCACGCAGTTCGAGACGACCGGTTCGTGCACGGCATCGAACCGCTCGCTGCAGTGGCGCGAGAAGGTCATCGAGCCGCTGTTCGAGTCGATGCCCGACCACATGATCATGCAGGCGTTTGCCGAGAAGCTGGGCTTCGGCAACGAGCTGTCGAAGAACTACAAGCTGGTGGAGGTCAAGCGCGCGGGACGCACGTGGCGCGAGCCCGAGATCGAATCGATCCTGCGCGAAATCAACGCCAGCAACTGGACCATCGGCTACACGGGCCAGTCCCCGGAACGCCTGAAGGCACACATGCGCAACATGCACATGTTCGATGTGCGCACGCTGCGCTGCAAGGGCGGCAAGGACCCGGTCACAGGCTATGACATCACCGGCGACTACTTCGGCCTGCCGTGGCCGTGCTATGGCACGCCCGAGCTGAAGCATCCGGGCTCGCCGAACCTCTATGACACCAGCAGGAACGTGATGGATGGCGGCGGTAACTTCCGCGCCAACTTCGGCGTCGAGCGCGATGGCGTCAGCCTGCTGGCGGCTGACGGATCGCACTCGCTGGGCGCGGACATCACCACCGGCTATCCCGAATTCGACTCGGTGCTGCTCAAGAAGCTCGGGTGGTGGGACGAACTGACCGATGCGGAGAAGCAGGCCGCCGACGGCAAGAACTGGAAGACCGACCTGTCGGGCGGTATCCAGCGCGTGGTCCTGAAGAACCATGGCTGCCATCCGTTCGGCAACGCCCGCGCGCGGGCCGTGGTGTGGAACTTCCCGGACCCGATTCCGCAGCACCGCGAGCCGCTGTACTCGACGCGGCCGGACATGGTCGCCAAGTACCCGACCCACGACGACAAGATGGCCTTCTGGCGCCTGCCCACGCTCTACAAGACCGTGCAGCAGCGCAATATCGAAAACAAGGTCTACGAGAAATTCCCGATCATCCTGACCTCGGGCCGACTTGTGGAATACGAAGGCGGTGGCGAGGAAACGCGCTCGAACCCGTGGCTGGCCGAGCTGCAGCAGGAAAACTTCGTCGAAATCAATCCGAAGGCGGCATCCCAGCGCGGTATCCGCAATGGCGAGTACTGCTGGGTCAGCACGCCGACCGGCGCCCGCATCAAGGTGCGCGCGCTGGTGACCGAGCGCGTCGGCGTGGACACGGCCTTCATCCCGTTCCACTTCTCGGGCTGGTGGCAGGGCAAGGACCTCAAGGAGTTCTACCCCGAGGGCGCCATGCCGATCGTGCGTGGCGAGGCGGTCAACACGGCCACCACCTACGGCTATGACGCGGTGACGATGATGCAGGAAACCAAGACCACCGTTTGCCAGATCGAGCGGTTCGCATAAGGACGGAGACGCAAATGGCCCGCATGAAATTTATTTGTGATGCCGAGCGTTGCATCGAGTGCAATAGCTGCGTCACTGCCTGCAAGAACGAGCACGAGGTGCCCTGGGGCGTCAACCGGCGCCGCGTGGTGACGATCAACGATGGCGTGGTCAACGCCGAGAAATCGATCTCGGTGGCCTGCATGCACTGCTCCGATGCACCTTGCATGGCGGTCTGTCCGGTCGACTGTTTCTATCGGACCGAAGACGGCGTGGTGCTGCACGACAAGGACGTCTGCATCGGCTGCGGCTATTGCTCGTATGCCTGCCCGTTTGGCGCACCGCAGTTCCCGAGCACGGGCACGTTCGGCGTGCGCGGCAAGATGGACAAGTGCACGTTCTGCAGCGGCGGTCCCGAGGCCAACGGCAGCGAGGAAGAGTTCGAGAAGTACGGGCGCAACCGTCTGGCCGAAGGCAAGCTGCCGCTGTGCGCGGAAATGTGCTCGACCAAGGCGCTGCTCGGTGGTGACGGCGATGTGATCGCCGATATCCTGCGCAATCGCGTCGTCAAGCGCGGCAAGGGTGGCGACGTGTTCGGCTGGGGCACTGCCTATGGCGGTGGCAAGCAACAGCAACAGGCCGTACCAGCGGCACCGGCGCCGGCACCCGCCACACCGGGCAGCCAGGAGCAGGCATCATGAACCGCACGCTGCTGATTGCCCTGAGCCTTGCGGGCCTGCTGATCGCCGGTTGCGGCGAGAAGATGCAAACGTCCACGGCTTCACACAAGAAGTCCGACACGCCGGCGTGGCAGGGTGCGCCCGGTGACCCGTTCGTGGCCAAGGGCTGGACCCCGGGCGACAAGGATAGCTGGGTGCGCCAGATTCACGAGCGCAACCAGTACCA
>JAFAJB010000207.1 GCA_019236395.1 Cupriavidus sp. | reverse complement strand
GCACGACCAGTGGATCGTGGCTCAGGAAAAGCTGGAAGCGGAACAGAAGCAGCGGCAGGCGCAACGGGCGGCCGCCCAGGCGGCAGCACGGTCGACACAGTCGGCGCAGTCGGCGCAGGCGACCAGGGCCCAGCCACGCGCCGCGCGCCCGGCGCAAGCCGCGCCAGCCAGCAGGGCCCCATCGCAAACCGCTGCCGGCCGCACGGAGCGCGCGCCGCGCCCCGAGAGGCCGCGCAAACCCGCGCGTGCCAGCGACGGCCCGGCAGCGCCGCTGGCCAGGAAATGGGCGTTCCTGCTCTATGCGGGCGTCGGCGCAGCCATCGTGGTGCTGCTGGGCGAATGGACATCCCCGGCCCAGCCAGCCGCCGACCGCCGCGGCCCGGAACTCGTCCGGCCCGCGGTTGCCGCGCAAGCGTCCGCGTCCATCCCGGCAACGTTGCAGCGCGATGCAAGGTACACGCGCCCGAGCCTCACGCCACGCGGCCTGCCCTGGCCATCGGAATCGGGGTACCTGCCGGGCTACCCGGTGCTGAACACTAGTGGCCTGTCGATGCTGACCGTCGACAATTCACATAGCCGTGCCGATGTCCTGCTCAAGCTCGTGGCCGTGAACGGCGGCACGCCGGTACCGGTGCGTACGAGCTTTGTCCGCAGCGGGTCATCGTTCACGATGGACGCGATCGCGCCCGGCAGCTACGACGTGCGGTACCAGAGCCTGGACACCGGCGAGATCTACCGTTCGGAACGCTTCGTATTCGAGGAACTCAAGGAGGCGAGCGGCACCAGCGCGGGACGCAACATCCTCACGCTCTACACGGTGCCGGGCAAATCGCGATCGATCACCATTTCCGAGCGCGAGTTCCCATAAGAGAAACGCCGCCAGACTGGCGGCGCTCAGGACTACTTCGACTGCCCGGCGGGCGGAGTCCAGGGCTTCGGCTTCGGGGCCGGAGGCGGCACCGCACCGTAGAGCTTCTGCCAGCGCGACTTCAGACCGTCGGCGATTTCCTTCTGGTTGTACTGCTCGGCGAAGTCGATCACGGTCATGCCCTGCTGGTTCTTCAGCCGCATGTCGGCACCTTCATCGAGCAGCAGCTTGACGGTGTCGATATGCCCGCCGCGCGCGGCCATCATCAGCGGCGTGGTGCCGTTCGGGCTTTCCGCATCAATATAGGCGGCGTGGTCGACCAAATATTTGACGACGTCATTGTGGCCGTTGGTGGCGGCATAGTGCAGCGGCGCCCAGCCTTTCTTGTTGACCTCGGCCTCCATGCCGTCGACCATCAGCTTGACCATGTCCAGCTCCCCTTGCAGGCTGGCCATCATCAGCGCGTTCTCGCCGGCAGGGTTGGTCTTGTCGAAGTCGATGTTCTTCGCCTTGATCAGCGCCGTGGCCGCCTTGGTCGATTTCTCGCGCAACGCCACCACAAGCATCGGATTGCCGGCCTTGTCGACCAGGTTCGGATCCACACCATGCGCCAGCAGCTTCTGCACGGTGTTGGCATCGTCGAATTCGACAGCCTTGCGCATGTCGTCGACCGGCGCCGCCACGCTGGCGCAGGCCGCACAGATCAGGGCAGATGCCGCAACCAGTCGTCTGATCTTCAAGTCAAGCATGAGCATTCCTGTCTATGTGCTTGAACAAACGGAAGAAATTGTCCGTCGTCTGTTCAGCTATGGTTTCCACGGGCACGCCGCGCAGCTTGGCAATGAACTCGCCCACATGGCGTACCCAGGCCGGTTCGTTGGTCTTGCCGCGGTACGGGACCGGCGCCAGGTACGGTGAATCGGTCTCGATCAGCATGCGGTCGAGCGGCACCTTCTTCGCGGTTTCCTGCAGGTCCGCGGCGCTCTTGAACGTGACGATACCCGAGAACGAGATATGGAAACCCTCGTCCAGCGCCTGTTTGGCGATATCCCAAGTCTCGGTGAAGCAATGCATGACGCCGCCAACTTCGCCCGCGTTTTCTTCGCGCATCAGGCGCAGCGTGTCGTCCGCAGACGAACGCGTATGGATGATCAACGGCTTGCCAGTCTGGCGCGCGGCGCGGATATGGGTGCGAAACCGCTCGCGCTGCCACTCCATGTCGGCAATGCTGCGGCCATTGAGGCGGTAGTAGTCGAGGCCGGTTTCCCCGGTGCCAACCACGCGCGGATGGGCCGAAAGCGTGACCAGACGCTCCAGCGTCGGCTCTTCCGCACCTTCTTCGTAATCGGGGTGCACGCCGACCGATGCATACAGGTTCGGATGCTGCTCGGCCAGCGCCAGCACGCGCGGGAAGTCTTCCAGCGTGACCGAGATGCACAGCGCATGCGTGACCTGGTTGGCCCGCATGTTCTCAAGCAGTTGCGGCAGTCTCTCGGCCAGCTCGGGGAAATCGATATGGCAGTGTGAATCAACAAACATGGGGAATCTCAGTCGATCAGTCGATCAGTCGAGCCGGCGTCCGAGGATCACCAGATCACGCTCGATGCCATCGAGCACGGCCACGCGCGGCAGATCGCCCCAGCGCGTGAAGCCATGCCGCTCGAACAATGCCAGGCTCGGCGCGTTGTGGCCAAAGATGAAGCCCAGCAGCGTGGTCACGCCGACCTTGGGCGCGTGGGCAATGGCCTGCTCCAGCAGAAATCGGCCCAGCCCCTGCCCGCGGCGCGATTCGTGCAGATAGATCGAGACTTCGGCCGTGGCGCCGTAGGCAGGGCGGCCATAGAAATCGGAGTAGCTCACCCAGCCGGCCATGCGGCCGTCGGCGTCCTCGCACACCCAGAGCGGGCGGCGCTCCGGCTGGTGCGCATCGAACCACGCCTCGCGCGACGCCACGGTCACCGGCTCGGTATCGGCGGTGACCATGCGCGAGGGTACCGTGCTGTTGTAGATTTCGACGATGCCGGGCAGGTCGCCACGGGTTGCCACGCGCACTGTGAAGCCGGAAATACTCATATATAACAATCAGTTGCGAAGCAAACTTCGCGTAAATCAGCAACGCCTACAAGGTCTGGGTCGGCCGCCCCGATTCGATGGCCTTGCCCAGGACTTCTTCCACGGCGCGCTTCAGTGCACGGCCGTTGTCGTCATCGGGCAGATGCACGCCCACACCGGGCGTCTTCATCGGCGTACCGGCTGGCGTGATCCATGCCACGGTGCCCTGCACCTGGTACTTCTGCGGGCGATCCAGCAGCGACAGTACCAGGAACACCTGCTCGCCGAGCCGGAATGGCCGGTTCGACGGCACGAAGATGCCGCCGCGCGCCAGAAACGGCATGTAAGCCGCGTACAGGCCCGCCTGATCCTTGATCGACAGCGACAGCACGTTTGGACGCTGCGGCGCGCCGCCCGTGACCGGATTGCCAACACCGGCGGGCGCGACCGCTGGTCGCGTCGGCGCAACCATGGCTGATGCATTCATGCTTGACCCCTTTTTGCAACGTTGCCTGCTTTGTGCAGGCTATTGGAAATAATGCGTGGTTCGACTTTTACCACGTGTGCAGCCTGATTCCTACGGTCTAGCGAAACAATTGCCGGTAATCGAGGAAAACCGACTCCATAACGAGGCGCGCGGCCAACGGATGGTTCTCGTTGCGGCGAAGTCCGACCAGCCGTGCGGCAAACGCCTGCAGCCGATGGGCGTCGGTCGCACCGGCGCAACGGGCCAGCGCCGCCTGCTCCTTCGGGAAGTAGCGCGCCGTGCCGGTACCCAGGCAGAGCGCGAGCAGATCGTACGTCCAGCGCTGCAGGACACCAAGGACGGCAGGCACCGGCAGCTTCTGCACCTGCTCGGCCGCCGCCAGCGCGTCGAATGCGGCGGCGCTGCCGAGCTGGCCCACCAGCCAGCGCTGCAACGGCTGCTCCTCGGCCTCGGCGGCGTGAAGCGCCGTCAGTGGGGCCCCGCCGGCCAGCGCCAGTTGCGCCTCGACATCGGCCACACCCTGGCTGCGCAACCATTCCAGCGCGGCCGCGGACGTGGGCCGCGTGACCGAAAACTGGCGACAACGCGACAGGATCGTCGGCAGCACGCGGTCGAGGCGGTCCGTGACCAGCAGGAACACCGTCGACGGCGGCGGCTCCTCAAGCGTCTTGAGCAGTGCGTTGGCGCCCTCGGTCTGCAGCGCATCGAGCGGATAGATCACCACCACGCGCAGCCCGGCGCGGTGTGTGCCGACGCCCACGGTCTCGATCAGCGCGCGCACCTGCTCCATGCGGATGATCTTGCTCGGCGCCTTCTTCTTGCCACCGCCTTCGCCGTCGGACTCGGCATCCCCGCCGGCCCCGGCTTCCAGCGCCTCGGGGCGAACCACGGAAAAGTCCGGATGGTTGCCCTGGGAGAACCAGTGGCACGCGCCGCAGGTGTTGCAGGGCTGCCCATCGGCCAGCGGTGTCTCGCACAACAGGCCCTGCGCGAAATGGAGCGCAAGGTCGCGCTTGCCGATACCTTGCTGACCGTGCAACAGCAGCGCGTGCGGCAACCGGTCGCGCAGTGCGGTCAGTTGTAGCCAGTCATCTCGTTGCCAGGGATAAAGCATGCTGTTTCAATGGGTTAGCGAGGCAATCTCATGTATTGTCAGAGCCCGTTCGGCCGACATCACCATGGCGGTATAAATATCGCAAATCAAAGGCTTGCGAGGATTTCCTCAAGCGTGACGCGAATCTCGTCGATCGAGCGTGTGGCATCGATCACGCGGAAGCGGCCAGGCGCCTCCGCCGCACGACGCAGGTATTCGGCCCGGGTGCGCTCGAAGAACGCGCGGGACTCGGCCTCGAACTTGTCCGGCTCGCGGGCGGTGGCCAGGCGGGCACTGGCGGTTTCCAGCGGCACATCGAACAGCAGCGTCAGGTCGGGCTGAAGACCGCCCTGCACCCACTGCTCGAGCGCGGCCAGCCGATCCAGCGCCAGGCCGCGCCCGCCGCCCTGATACGCGAACGTGGCATCGGTGAAGCGATCGGAAATCACCCAGTCACCGCGTGACAGCGCCGGCTCGATGACCTCGGCGATGTGCTCCCGGCGCGCCGCGAACATCAGCAGCGCTTCGGTTTCAAGATGCATCTTGCGGTGCAGCAGCAGTTGCCGCAGGTCTTCGCCCAGCGGCGTACCGCCCGGTTCCCGGGTGGTCACGACATTGGCACGCGCGCGCAGGCGCTCGGCCACCCACTCGATATGGGTGCTCTTGCCCGCGCCATCGATGCCCTCGAAGGTAATGAATTTTCCGCGCATGAAGTTATGGTTTGCCGCGCTGGTACTTGTCGACCGCGCGATTGTGTTCGGGTAGCGAATTGGAGAAATGGCTGCTGCCATCGCCGCGCGCCACGAAATAGAGCGCATCGGACGGGGCCGGTGCCGTGGCCGCGGCCAGCGAGGCCAGGCTCGGCAGTGCGATCGGCGTCGGCGGCAGGCCGGTGCGGGTGTACGTATTGTACGGGGTGTCGGTCAACAGATCCTTCTTGCGCAGGTTGCCGTCGAACTGCTCGCCCAGGCCGTAGATCACGGTCGGGTCGGTCTGCAGCATCATGTTCTTCCGCAGCCGGTTCACGAACACGGCCGCGATCATCGGCCGCTCGGCCGCCTGGCCGGTTTCCTTTTCGACGATCGACGCCATCACCAGCGCCTCGTACGGGGTCTTGTACGGCAGGTCCGGGGCGCGCGAGCTCCAGGCGTCGTTCAGCCGTTTCTGCATGGCACGGTAGGCGTGCTTGTACAGTTCGATATCGCTGCTGCCCCGCGCGAACAGATAGGTGTCGGGGAAGAACAGCCCTTCCGGCGCGGTCTCTGACGCGCCGATCGCGTGCATCAGGTCCGCGTCCGACATACCCTGCGTGTCGTGCTTGAGCGCCGGACTGGCGTCCACGGCCGCGCGCATCTTGCGGAATTCCCAGCCTTCGATGACGGTGACGACGTAGTGCGTGACCTCGCCCTTTGCCATCTTTTCGATCACATCGAGCGGCGTGGCGCCGGTCTCGAACTGGTAGCCGCCTGCCTTCAGGTCAGGACCATGGCCGGTGATGCGCACCAGCAACTGGAACAGGCGCGGGTCCATGCCCACGCCGCCGCGCTGGATCTGGCGGCCGACGCTCATCACGCTGGAATTCGGTTTGATGACGACTTCTATCGGGGACGCACTCAGGCCAAGCGGCTGATGCGCCCACCAGGCAAAGCCGCCGACGGCGGCCATGGCAAAGACCACGAGGATCCCGACCAGACGCAGGAACAGACGTT